>JBLIGH010000066.1:0-11000 GCA_047636855.1 Pseudorhodobacter sp. | reverse complement strand
GCCGCCAAAAGCTGCCTGCAACAGGGGCATAAGCCGCAAATGCAGTGGGGTCATCACAGGCAATGTAGCTGGTCATAGAACCGCCGATCGAAAACCCACCCAGCATGATCTTGTCCCGGTCAACACCGAAACGGGCGGCTGCATCATCTGCAACCTGGCGCAGAAACGCACTTTCATCACGTAGCTTGGTGCGTTCCGGGTGAAACGACCAACCGGTCCCGAAACGGCCCTCACGGTCCAAACCATTCGGCCCAATCGCCACGTAGCCGCGCGCATTCAGATCGCGCCCCATGCCCTTTGGGTTCACCGCCCCCGTTCCCGTTCCGCCAGCGCCATGCAAAAACATCACGGCTGGCAAATCACTGCCGCCCTCTTCCGGGATCGAAATATGATAGGTGCCCAGCGCCACCTCGCAAGGTGGTCCGTCGTCGTTACATCCGGCCTGTGCTGCACTGGCGAAACTGCCAAGAATCATGCCGCTCGTCAGAGCAGCGGCGATATTACTTGTCTTTGACAACGGGCAGTCCCTTTTTCAACCAACCGGGACCAGCCGCAGAGCCAAGCATCCCTTCAGGTACGTCGATGATATTCGTGAACCCTGCGGCGATGAGCTGGTTCGTCATATGGGCCGACCGCACGCCACGCGCGCAGATCAGCGCTACAGGGGCGTCTAACTTGCCCCCGACCGCGGCCTTCAAGGCAGGGATGAAATCCTTGCGGCGCATATCAAGCCGCGCAGCCCCTTCACCCGATCCGGTGTTTGCCCATTCGTCCGGGCGGCGAATATCAACAAGCACAATATTGCCCGCAACGGCCTCGGAATGGGCCAGCTCCACCGACAGCTTGTCAGCGATTGTCGCCTCTGTGATGGCTGCGTAAAACAAACTTTGCCCGTTGGCGGCGACGAACCCCACACAGCCCAGTAACACAACCGCTGCGGCAAAAACCAACTTGCGCATTTTAAACATCATCTATCCCATCTCTGGTGCATCAAATATGATACCTTCTAAGCTTACTTTACGCCCAAAATCCAGTTGGGCGATCAACATCCTAGCGTCTGCGCCAAGCCACAGGGTCAAAAAAACACTCTGGGTTTGGGGCTCTTGAATGCGGGGCCGGGTATTTGCCTGCAAATTCCGTTTCGACTCTTCCGCGATAAAATCTGGCGCCACACATAACTTTCGGCACAATAACCCAATGCGCCGGGCTTTAGGCAAGTCACGATGGGGTGACTTGCGGGCCATACAAAGCCTGAAGTGCTGAAATGCCCGAAAATCGCCTTCCGAGGTTCTGAGTTGGCAGCCGTGATGCCGAAATACGCTGCGTTTGGTCACTTGGTCCATGATAAAATTACCCCCGGGATCGCCCCAGGGGGTCGCGAAAGTCATACGCCGTATCAGCCGATCAAGGCGTTGTCGTTGCACTTGACCGCGACAATTGCCGAGCGTGGCAAGGTCCCTTCGCCGTCTGGGAACGCTGCGCCGGGGTGCTGAATGCCGACGAACATTGTGCGACGATCCGACGACCAGGTCAGACCCGTAACCTCAGAGCCGAACGGACCGGTCAGAAACCGACGGATCTCGCCGGTAACCGGGTCGCCTGCCAGCATCTGGTTGTTGCCCATGCCGGCAAAATCGCCTTCGTTGCTGTCATCGCCGTCGGTCTGGATCCAGATCAGGCCTGTGCTGTCGATCTGCATCCCGTCGGGCGAGTTGAACAGGTTGCCTGCGTTGATATTGGCAGTGCCCGCATAAGGCCCTTGCGCATGAACATCGGGGTTGCCTGCCATAACGTACAGATCCCAATCGAAGGTCTCGACCGCATGGTCATCGCCGTGTGGACGCCAGCGCACGATCTGACCGTAGTTATTGGTCTCGCGCGAATTGACAGCGTTCAAATCCAATGCGTCGCCGCCTGCATTGGCGCGCGGTGTCCCGTCGTCGGATTTGGTCCCGCGACGGCTGTTGTTGGTCAGGCAGCAATAGGCCTCGACCGCCGTTGGGTTGACCGCGATCCATTCGGGGCGGTCCATGGTAGTGGCGCCAACCTTAGAGGCCGCGATGCGAGTGAACACAGCAATCTCGGCGGCAGTCATGCCGGTCGCCTCGGGGGTTAGTGCGACCCAGGCACCGGTAAGATCGTCGTTGAACTTTGCGACATAAAGCTGGCCTTCGGACAGCAACGTCGAGGTGTCACCGCCGGGCACATAAAGGTCGCGCGACAGCCACTTGTACATGAACTCGCCACGTTCATCGTCGCCCATATACACGATCACACGGCCAGTCGGTGCCAGCGCATATGCGGCGTTTTCGTGCTTGAAGCGGCCAAGGGCAGAGTGTTTGACGGGGGTCGAGTTCGGGTTGGCCGGGTCGATCTCGACGATATAGCGCGCGCGGTGCGGCTCGTTCGCGGTCGTAGAGACGTCAAAGCGGGCGTCAAAGGCGTGGTAGTTGTAGCCAGACCCGCCTTCGCTGATCCCGTAGCGCTGATACCCAGCGGCAATAATCGCGTCTTCGGGCAGACCGGCGGTCGCGCCAAAATAGCCGTTGAAGTTTTCTTCGCAGGTCAGGTAGGTGCCCCAAGGCGTGCGACCCGAACCGCAATTGTTGAACGTCCCCAGCGAGACAGTGCCGGTCGGATCAGCCTCGGTTTTCAGCAGGTCATGACCGGCAGCAGGTCCATTGATGGTCATCGGTGTGTTGTTCGTAATGCGGCGGTTATAAGGGCTGTCGATGACAACCGACCAGTCGTCTGCGCCCTCGACGATTTCCATCACGGACACGCCCTGGAAGTTCTGCAAACGCAAAACGTCATCGGCCGAGGCCGGAACGCCGTCGACATTGCCAACAAGATTGATCTCGCGGTTTACATATTCACTGTTGACGACCAACAGCTGGCGGCCGCCGACGTTGAACAGCTCCATCCCGTCAGTATTCTCGCCGAACACGCGGTCGGAACCAACGGTCGGAATACCGGTTGTGGTGTCAAACGCAGGCGCATCCGAGAACAGCGGATCGCCCCAGCGTACAAGAACCTTCCAGCTGTAGCCTTCTGGCACGTGAATGGTGCCATCCGTTTGCGGCGCAAGTTGCGCGAATGCAAAGCGCGAGGTCTGCTGCGCCATGGCGGCACTGCCCTTCAAGAACCCAGCCCCCATGACCGCAGCACCCGAACCAAAGGCCAGCGCGCCGCCCAGAAAGCCACGCCGTGAAATCGCACGTTCGACCACACGATCAAATTCCTGCACCTCTGGGCGTGGAAAGTTCTGCTCGTCCCACTCGTCGGCGGACATATTCTGTGGGTCGATTTTCATGCTTTTACGCCTTGTTGGATGTGTTCGTGTTATCTTTATCAGGTCTGCGCCCAGGCCACAGTTAGGGCGGGTACTGTGGGTCTTACTTTGAAAAATGGGACAGAAACGGAAGGTTTCAAGACAAAGAAAAATGAAGGTTTTAAGACAAAGGACAACTGGCTTTGCCGCGCCGCAACCCTGCGCAAACGTTCAAACGACCCCGGCCCCGGCCCAAAACGGTGATGTTCGCGTTGGCAATAAGCGGATGACACCCGTTGCGGTTTGTCGTTTGGCAATGTCAGGCGCGCAACTTGCCCCGGTCAAATCGGCGTTCGTTGAAGGCGACGCGCAAGCCTTCAGTGTCGGCCGCGCAGCGGCGCGCCATCCCTGAAACTCTACGCTTGCCTACGTTTTTCTGACGCCACTTTACGGCGAAGCCTGTCAGACCTTGCGCGGGTGATCGGGCTTGGCCGCTTGAACATAGGGGTAGCGCGCCTTGCGTTTTATGTCAGTCGTGCCGGGCAGGCTGGGGTTCGGGCGAACATATTCGCGCGTGCCATCATATGGCGGCGTGTAATCCCATGCGGGTTTGATGCCGCTATCAATCGCTTGTTGCACCACCCGGCGACGGGCTTGCGATCGCCTGACGTCTTTCTCTATCGCCGCAATATCCCAGCGTTGCAGAATTTCGCGACGCATCGCGGCGGCAACCTGCGCATGACTTTCAGATTCTGCAAGGTTCACCAATTCCAATGGATCCGCCTTCAGATCAAACAGCAACCCGGGATCGTCGCCGCAAAAGACATATTTCAAACCGTCACGGCGCAGAATAATCGCAGGGGCATTCACGCTTTCGGCAAAATACTCGACCACAACCTCGTCGGTGCGGACGTGATCGGTGCCTTTCAACATCTGAAGCAAGCTTTTGCCGTCCACGGGTTCAATCATCACAGGCAGCTCGCCCTCGCTTGCCATGTCGATAAAGGTTGGCAACAGATCCAGAAGCGAGACGGCGCGGGCCTCGCGCGCGGCTTGGTCCATCCCCGGCATTTTGATAACGATGGGGACCCGAATAGACCCCTCGTAAGGGTTGAATTTAAACCACATCCCACGCTCGCCCAGCATTTCGCCGTGATCGCTGGCAAAGACAACAATCGTGTCTTCCTCGAAATTTGCATCCTTCAGGGTTTGCAGCAAAATGCCAATCTGATCGTCAATGAAGCTGATCATTCCGTAATAGGCCCGCCGTGCAATGGCGATTTCAGCGTCCGAGACATCATATTCATCCTGCCGAATCGTGCGGAAGTAACGTTGGCTCCAGGCATCGCGATCCTCGTAGGGGATGTAGGGCACCTTCGGTCCGGGCAGATCCACGCCCTCGTACCGGTCCCAGTAATCTTTTGTAATGACAAATGGATTGTGCGGATGGGTATAGCTGACGCACATGAAGAAGGGTTTATCCCGGTCAAAGCGCGCATAGTCAAAAAGCTTGCGGCGGGCTGCATGCGTGACATCTTGGTCAAAATCAAGCTGTAGCGACCGTTCGCACAGACCCGATTCAATGACCCCAGCCGGGCTCATATTCGACGGCGAATAGGCTTCACCCCCGCGATCCCAATCAGCGGCCCATGTAAAATCTGCCGGGTAAATATCAGTCGTCAGCCGCTCTTCAAACCCATGCAATTGGTCGGGGCCGACAAAATGCATCTTGCCCGACAGGCATGTCCGATACCCGGCATTGCGCAGATAATGGGCAAAGGTCGGTATCGAGGCGGGGAAATCGCTGGAATTGTCATAAGCGCCAACGCGGTGCGGCAACTGCCCCGTCATCATCGCGAAACGCGACGGCGCACAGATCGGGCTGGGGCAATAGGCGGCATCAAAAACCGTGCCACCTGCTGCTATTTTTTTCAAATGGGGCGTAATGGCAGGACCGCCGTACATCGAAAGCGCGCTCGCGGCCATCTGGTCAGCCATGATGTAAAGGATGTTGGGTGCCATTGATACATTCCTAAATTTGCAAAGCCGCGCGGGGTTATCGCCTATTGGGCTGGGAATTGAGCCGTAAACGCCGCGATTCCAAAAGGGCTGATCTCACGGTAAGCGCGCAACGGCCCTGAATGCAACGAAGCAGGAGCCTTGCGGTCGGTTTGAGGCGAACCGGTGCCTGTCCCGGTTGAAATGTGCTCAATCCGTTAGGGTTACCGCAGGCATCGCCAATTTGGCCACGATGGTTACGGCATCGCGGCAAACCGAGGCGTAATTCATCTGCCCGTCTTCTGGCAGGCTAGCTGGTTTAACGGGGTCAAGAACCTGCAATTTCGATGATTGCATCGACCTCGACCATCGCGTTGACGGGAAGGCTGGTGACACAAACAGCGGTGCGCGCATGTTGGCCCTGCGCGCCGTAAAGCGAGATGAAAAGCTCGGACGCGCCGTCAATCACTTTGGGCCCCTCGCCAAAGCCGGGTTCGGAACTGACGAACCCACCAAGTCGGATCACCGCCGCAACCTTGTCCAAACCACCAAGCGCTGCCCGAATATTGAAAAGCAGGTTCAACGCGCACATTTGCGCCGCTGTTTTGGCAACCGACATGTCCGTCTGCGCCGTGATTGGGCCAAAAAACTTCGCCACCCCTTCCCATTCACAGATCTGACCCGCCAGAAACAGCAAATTGCCGCTGCGCCGAAAGGGCAGGAAATTGGCGCGCGACGGCGAGGATGTGGGCAGTTTCAACCCCATTTCCGCCAATCGCGCCTCAACCGGATCGGTGGCGGGTGTCATGTTTGGATTTCCTTCGCGAATGTTGATTGAAGGCGTTGTGCAAGGGCAATAAGCGCCAGATCCGAGCCCTTTGGGCCGATCAGCGAGACCCCAAAGGGCGCGCCCTCAATCACGCCTGCAGGCATCGAGACCTGCGGCAGCCCCGCCATTCCCGCAACACTCAGCAGCGGCTGTGACAGGTGACGAAAGCCGTCAAACACCTCGACCGGCGCGTCTAGCTTGAAGGGGATATCATGCACGGTTGGCGCTAGTAGCACGCCATTTTGACCTAATATTTCAGTGATATAGCGGGTGAACGCGTCGCGCAGGGCCTGAGCGGCCAGAACCTCGGGTTCGGTCAGATCGCGCGCCTGTGCCGCCCTTACATCAATGCCGCGCGCCAGTGGCATCCCGGACCCAAAGATAAATGGGATCGTAGAGCGGGCAATATCCGCACCAACGCATGTTTGGAAAGCCGTATAAAGCGCCGCAGCCCCTATTTCGCCGTAAGCCGAGACCTCGCGTTGGGCGTGACCGCGTAGGGCCGTTTGCAGCACTGAAAGCTGTTCGGGGCCAAGCAGTGCTGCCATATCCGACGGCCAAAGAAACGCGGGCGTGTCCAGCGTCGGGCCGTCAGACCCGATCAAGACCGAGGCCGCCCGCGCCAATACCTTTGCATCGCGCGCGAAAAGACCGCAGGTGTCAAAACTAGCGGCAAGATCCATACATCCCGTCAGCGAAATAGACCCGTGGCTTGGGCGCAGCCCCCATATCCCACAAAAAGAGGCAGGCGCACGAACCGACCCGCCAGTATCCGTGCCGATGCTGAAATCCACCTGCCCCGATGCGACCGCCACCGCCGACCCCGAGGACGACCCGCCGGGAATGCGGTTTGGGGCCGCCGGATTGATCGGTGTGCCAAAATGGGCGTTCATGCCGTACATCGACCAGGCCAGCTCGTCGGTATGGGTCTTGCCTTTGAATACGGCCCCGGCGTCTAGCAACTGCTGCACCGCGACTGCATGGCTGTCTTTCACCGGGCTTGCCGCCAGTTTCAGCGGGCAGCCGCAGCCTGTGCGGTAACCCACAACGTCAAAAATATCCTTCACCGCAAAGCTGAGACCCGCCAAAGGCCCCAGCGGTTGCCCAACCACCGCAACCGGCGCATAGGGCATAAAGGCGTGATACTTATCCGTGCTGGCATTCATGTTTGCGTCCCCGCCGATGTGGTTTCTTGCGCCAGAAGGCAGGCAACGCGCCGGCCTTCGCCAAGTGAAATAAGCGGCGGCAATGTCGTCAAACAAGAGGGCATCGCACGCGGGCAGCGCGGCGCAAACGAGCACAGGCTGGGTTTGACCTCTAGCGCGGGTGGCGCGCCTGATATCGCCTCTAGCCGGGTGCCGCGAGGCACATCATGCAAGTTCGCGGCCAGCAAGCCTTGGGTGTAGGGGTGGCGGGGGTCGTTGATGATCTGCGCCGTCGTCCCCTCTTCAACGATCGAACCCGCATACATCACCGCAATCCGGTCCGAGATTTCAACCGCAACGCCGATATCATGGGTCACAAAGATCACGCCCATGCCAAAGTCGCGCTGCAATTCACGCAGCAGCAACAGGATCTGGATTTGCACTGTCGCATCAAGCGCCGTTGTCGGCTCGTCGGCCAAAAGCAACTTCGGCCGACAGGCCAGCGCCAAGGCGATCATCACCCGCTGCCGCATCCCGCCCGAAAGCTCGTGGGGGAAGTTATGCAGACGCCGTTCGGGCGATGGGATCTTGACCCGGCGCAGCATATCCAGCGCTGTTGACATCGCATTTGCACGGTCAAGCCCCTTGTGCCGCATCACCGCCTCGGCGATTTGCTGACCGACCGTATAGACAGGGTCCAGCGCCAGACCGGGTTCTTGAAACACCATCGACGCCTCTTGGCCTCGGTACCGTTGCAAATCACGACCCGAAAGCGTCAGAACATCAGTTCCATTAACCCTAATCGCGCCATCAATCTCGGCCGATTTCGGAAGCAGGCGCAGCAGGGTTTTCAACGTAACGCTTTTGCCCGACCCGCTTTCGCCCAGCAGCACCAGCATCTCGCCCTGCGCCAGCGTAAGGCTGACATTATTGATGGCATAAACCGTGTTTTTGCCCTTGAAGCGAACGTTAAGGTTTTCGATTTCAACCAAAGGTGTGTTCATGCGGGCACCTGCGCCTTGGCCAGAGAGTGGCCCGAGGCCGGGTCCAGAATATGGCAAGCGGCCATATGGTCCTGATCGCCCGAAAGCGGTTTCAAAGCGGGCCTTTCGGCACTGCAAATGCTTTGTGCAAAACGACAGCGCGTGTGAAACCGGCAGCCTGACGGTGGGTTGATCGGGTTGGGCGGATCGCCGGTCAAGGGTGGCTCTGTCGTGCGGTTGGCAGGGTCCATCGAGGGCATCGATGCGAAAAGCGAAGCGGTATAGGGATGGGCTTGATTGGCATAGATCGCATCCACGGGGCCAACCTCGACCACCTCGCCCAGATACATCACCAGCACCCGATCCGAGATATAGCGCACCACATTCAGGTCGTGGCTGATGAAGATATAGGTCAGCCCGAATTCCTCGCGCAGGTCCGACAGCAGGTTCAAGACCTGCGCCTCGACCGATTTATCAAGCGCCGAGACCGCCTCGTCCAGCACCACAACGCGCGGTGACATCGCCAATGCGCGGGCAATATTGACGCGTTGGCGTTGGCCACCCGACAGCTCGTGCGGATAGCGGGCGGCAAAGCGGTCGGGGTCCAGCCCCACCCGCCCCATCAACCGCAGTGCCCGGCCCTGCGGATCGTCCAGCCCCTGCACTTGCGGCCCGAAAGCGATGGACTCTGCAATGGTCAGGCGCGGGTTCAGCGAGGCATAGCTGTCTTGAAAAACCATCTGGACGCCACGCTGCAGCGCTTGATTGCTTAAATCGCGCCCCAGCTCGGCACCATCATAGTTGATCGTGCCCTGATCAACGCCGATCAACCCGACCAACAACCGCGCAAGCGTGGATTTGCCACAGCCGCTTTCGCCGACGATCCCAAGTGTCTCGCCCGCCGCGACTTCGAAAGACACCCCGTCAACGGCATGAACGAATTGCTTGCCCAGTCCAAAAGCCCCGCCGCGTACCGGGAAATATTTACGCAGGTTTTGCCCCGAAATCAGTGGGGGATTAGTCTTTGACATTCATGGCACTCCGCAATCCATCGCTAAGCAAATTCAGGCACAGCGAGGTGATGAACACCATCAAGCCCGGCAAGGCAGCAACCCAAGGGTTCACGTAAATCGCCGAGCGCAGCGTGTTCAGCATCAGGCCCCATTCCGGCTCTGGCGGGCGCACGCCGATGCCTAGAAACGACAAACCGGCTGCAAGGATCATACAAACGCTGGTCAGCGAGGTGGCATAGACAAAGATCGGCCCTAGCACATTGCCAATCACATGCACCCGGATGATCGTTAAGGTTCGCCCGCCGCTGGCACGTGCGGCATCGATATAATCCAATGCCCGCACCCCCGAGGTGACGCTTTCCGCAACACGCGTGATTGGCGGAATAAACACGATTGTCAGGGACACAAGGCTGTTGAATATCCCCGCCCCCAACGCGCCCGAAATCGCGATGGCAAGCAGCACCGATGGGAAGGCAAAGAACACATCCACCGTCCGCATAATGATCGTATTGACCCAGCCGCCCAGATAGCCCGCCAAAATACCCAGTGCCGAGCCGATGAAGAACGCCAGAACAACCGGAACCAACCCGATGAACAAAGTCAGCCTGCCGCCATAAATCAGGCGCGAGAACATATCGCGCCCCTGCTCGTCAGATCCCAGCAAATAGCCGGGGGTGCCAATCGCCGCGAGCCGCTTGATCATCGAGCCTTTGTACGGGTCCGCAAGGCCCAACCAAGGTGCGAAAGCCGCCGACAAAATCAGCGCCAGCAAGATGAACGTGCAGATCATCGCGACCGGATCGCGGCGAAACCGCGCCACAACCCCGGACCAATAGCCCGGCGTTGCGGTCGCTGCGGCATTGTTCAAAATATCTGTATTCACAAGTGTCATGTCCGCTTGATCCTTGGGTCAATCGCGGCCTGCAAGACATCTACGATCAGGTTGGCAAAGACAAAGAACAGCGCCAGCACCAAGATAGCCCCTTGCAGCAACGGCAAATCCCGCTGGAAAATCGCAGTGGACAGCAAGAAACCCGATCCGGGCCAGTTGAAAACCGTCTCGATCAAGATCGAGCCACCCAGCAGATAACCAAGCTGCAAACCGATCACCGACAGCGCCGTTGCGGCGGCGTTTTTCATCACATGGCGCAGCACGTCGAAATGGGTCATGCCCTTGGCATAAAGCGCTTGGACGAAATCCATCGAAAAGATATCGCCCACCAATGCGCGGACCGTGCGCGCAACAATGCCAATCGGCACGACCGCCAATGTCACCGCAGGCAGAATAAGATGACGGATATGCGCCCAGTCCCAAGACCAGTCCTGCGACCCCCCCGGCCCGGCCCCAATCGAGGGCAACCAGCCCAAAGTCACCGAAAAGATGATCACCAAGACGATACCCAACCAATAATTGGGCACTGAAACACCTGCAATCGCGATGGCCGTAATCACCTTGTCAAACGCGGTATCGCGGAAATATCCGGCTAGAAAGCCAAGGAACAACCCAATCGGGAAGGCGATCACAGAGGCGCTGAAGGCCAGCAAAAGCGAGTTTTCGACGGCGCGAAAAACCTCGGACGCGACGGGGCGACCTGTGGCAATGGATTTGCCCATATCGCCTTGCAGCACATTGATGATCCAGATCGCGTATTGCACCGGCAAGGGCTTGTCCAACCCGTAAGCGGCGCGCATCGCGGCTTGCTCTTGCGCGGTTGCGTCCACCGGCATGATGGCCGTCAGCGGGTCGCCAGGTGCTATCTG
>JBLIGH010000065.1:0-11018 GCA_047636855.1 Pseudorhodobacter sp. | reverse complement strand
CCGCAATCGCCTGCGCCTCGGCAATCGCGCGGGCTTGGCCGTCCACCGATGGCGCCAGATACCCCGCCTTCGCAGACCCGTCATTGTTAACCGCCGAACCTTTGAGGATCGCCCAGATATGGTCGCCGTCCCGCACCGCATCTTGCGCGCGGCGCAACACGACAACCCCCGCGCCAGAGCCAAACACCGTGCCCTGCGCCGAGGCGTCGAACGCATGGCAATGGCCATCGGGCGACAGGATTTCACCGTCATTGAAAATATAGCCGCGGCCTTGCGGCAGCTCGATCGTCACGCCGCCCGCCAACACCATATCGCATTCGCCGTTCAGCAGCGCCTGCGTGGCGTAATGCACCGCAACCAACGAGGTTGAACAAGCGGTCTGAATATTGATCGAAGGGCCTTTAAGATCGAAGATATGGCTGGCACGGGTCGATAGGAAATCTTTGTCATTGCCGGTATGGCGCAGCAAAAACATCCCGGTGTTTTCCACCAGATCGGGGTTAGAACAGATGTTGAAATAGAAATAGCTGCCCATGCCGCAGCCCGCATAAACGCCAATCGCGCCCGGAAAGCTTTCGGGCGGATGACCTGCATCCTCCAGTGCCTCCCAGGCGACCTCTAGAAATTGGCGGTGCTGCGGGTCAAGGATCGCGGCCTCTTTCGGGCTGAAGCCAAAGAAATCCGCGTCGAAATGATCAAATTCTTTTAACGGTGCGGCGGCGGCCACGTAGTTGCGGTGGCGCATCCGCGCCGGCGTTTCGCCTGCAGCCAGCAGCTCTGCCTCGGTCAGGTGACGGATACTTTCAACGCCCGCTGCAAGGTTCGCCCAATATTCAGCCACCGAAGCGGCACCAGGCAAATGCGCGGCCATTCCGACAATAGCGATATCATTCTCGCCAAGTTCCGATTGGTTCGCTGCAAACACCATATTGCCTAAGGACCTATCACATTTAAAAAACACTCGGGCGCACCTTGGCCAAAAGGGCCAAGCTTGCTGTCTTTTTTATTCCCCTCGAAAATACCGCAAAACCGGCCAAAACGATACCCGAATAGGGACATGTTAGGGATCAGTTCCGCTGCGGGCACAATGACACATTGTTGCCACTTTGCCGCCGGATTGCCCGCCAAATTGCGGCGGATTTTGCGGGCAGTCAGCGGAATAGCCTCAGTGCGCCCGTTGATTAAACCCAAATTGGAAACAAACAACCCACCGTTTCAAGTCGATGTAGCACATCGTTGCGAATCGCGATTAACCATGTTCTGCGCGCCGCGTTACAAAATGGTGCGCGGCCCGGCAGCACTTGCGAGGCTGTCACGCCACGCGGTAACCGCGCTTTCGCGCCGCGTCACGGCCAATGCCTCGGCATAGCCAAGCAAGGCGCCAGCCATCAGCCATGTGAAGGGGATCAGCGTCGCGTTGGGCAGCATATCCGCCAGATTAGCGGCATAAATCAGCGCGATCAGGCAGGCAAAGGGCGACAGCGCCCGCGAGCCTTGCAACAGCGCCTCGCGGGCCAGCAAAATCAACGGCATGATCAAAATACCAAATTCTGCAATATAGCCCACCCAACCATAGGTACCCAAAGTGATGATCCACTTGCCATCCGGGATTGTCAGAATACGGCCATCAATCGGATCAAGGATCAGATTTCGGCCGTAGCCCCCCCAGCCAAACCAAGGCTTTTCCACCGCGCGGGCCAACAATATCTCTTCGTTATTGATGCGAAACTCCAGCGATTGATGCCGCTCGGCGCTGTAAGACAGCGCGTAATCCAAAATGGTGTCTAGCGGGACCAATTGCGCGCCACGCAACAGCGGGTAGGCGATGACCACCAGCGCCAGCATGGCCGAAAGCAGTATTTGCCAGCGCTTAGGCACAAACAGAATAAGCGGCATCAGACCCAAGGCATAGACCTTCGGGCCGGTGCTTTTGCAAACAATCAGCAACACAAACAGATAGATGAAAATCAAAAGCTGGCGAGGCCGATCTTCTGCGGGCGAGAGTTTGACCATCAACAGCGCCGACATCGCAGCCATCAGCGCGAAAAAGGCGACCCAAAGCCCGTGCGGCATGAAAACCAAGGGGCGAAAGCCACCGTCCCGCATGCTTTGCGAAAAATCATGCTGAAAAAAGCCGTAGACCCAGACATTGATCTGCGGCGAGACCCGCGCCTCTAGCAACATTGGCAGCGAATAAATCAGCCCCGCCGTGATCAGGGCCATGACCATCACCCGCATACCGTCGCTCGTGGCAAGCAATTTACGCGCCAGAAAGAACGGGATCAGCGCAATCAACTGATAGCTGACCGAGGCCAGACTGTCGTAAATGCGCAAGGCAGGCACATCGCCTGACAAGATCGGGATCGGGTCAGGGTTTGTCATCGCCGTGGCAAAGGGGCTGGCGATGAACAAAACCAGCAGCGCGCGGCCCAGTAGGTTTTCGGGCCAGACGCTGACCTTAACCTTCAAAAACCAGACGGCAAGCGCCAGTGCGCAAAGGTTCGAAATGGTGAATTTATCCATATCCGGCACCGCTGGCAGATCAAACTTGGCCAGTGGCGGCAGCAGCATATAAGCGCCAAGGATCGACCAGACCAACGCCTTTTGTCGCGGCAATCGCTGAAACAGCACCACCGCAAGGATGGGCCATGCGGCCAGCATCAGATAGGCAAGTGCGTTAGGCATGGCGGATCGTCAATCCTTGGCTCGATGGGTCCCGCGCGCCCTATCGCAGCTGCGGATCTGAGGCGAAAGTTAGCATGCGCGGCGGCCACGCGCTATTGGCTCGTCATATATAGCGTCGATGTGTTGTAAGGTGGTCTGCTGTTTCGCAAGCAGGCATTTTGGCGATACCCGATTGTTTTCATAACCCTTTCCGCTGATAATAGGGTGAAACCGCAAGGCAGGTGCCAAAACCGGAAACAGACTGTTCAGCCTCATTTATGCGTTATCGACGGGGGGAAGACATCGCCGCGACGGCGTTTCCATGCTATCAGGCAGCGGGAATATAGTGCCAAGGATCGCCGCGTGAAGTTCAGGTTCGGACAAGTAGAGATTGCCGTGACCCACCCAACCGAGGCGTCGGCGCTGGCCGAGGCGGCCGAACGGCTGGGGCAAGGGCGCGGGTTTGCACTGGCGACGCTCAATCTGGACCATCTGGTGAAACTGCGCCGCGATGCCCGGTTTTTGCGGGCCTATGCCGCCCAAGATATGGTCGTCGCGGACGGCAATCCGATTGTCTGGCTGTCGCGCCTATCAAAGCATCCCGTGGCCTTGGTGCCGGGGTCGGACCTTGTTGTGCCTTTGGCAAAACTGGCAGCCGCACAAGATCGCCCGCTTGCAATGGTGGGCAGTCACGATGCCGCGTTGTCAGGGGCTGCGGCCTATTTGACAGCCCAAGTGCCCGGTCTGCGTATCGGTGATTGTATAGCGCCCGCGTTTGGCTTCGACCCCGAAGGGCCCGACGCGCGCGACATTCTGGCCAAGCTGGCGCTGCTTGGCCCTTGCATTTGCCTGCTGGCTTTGGGCGCGCCCAAACAAGAACGCATTGCCGCTTTGGGCCGCGAATTGGCGCCAGAGGTCGGCTTTGCCAGCATAGGCGCTGGCGTGGATTTTCTGTCTGGCCATCAAAGGCGCGCGCCGCAATGGATGCGCCGCCTGACGCTGGAATGGGTGTGGCGGATTGCGCAGCAACCCGCACGCTTATTGCCACGATATGCGGCTTGCATGGCGATTTTGCCGGGACAGGTGGCCCAGGCTTTGCGACAACGGCGCGGCCGCTGACTATTTATACTCGATCAGCCCAGCGCGGCGCTTGCGCAGTCGGTTCAGATAAAACGTCAAGGCCCCCTGCGCCTCTGGCAATTTGCCCAGCACGTTGAACATCGCGGCCTCTGCCCCCATCCGGCGCGACAAGCGCAGCATTTGCAGCGGCCATGCCAGCAAAAGTGCCAGCCCCAACACATGCCATAACGCCAAAACAAACGCGGCCAGTGGCAAGCACGCCCCCCAGATCAAGGCCCGCCGTGTCTCGGCCACCCAATGCTTTTCCGGCCCCGCACCGTGCAGGGTTGCCCCCTGTGCAAAGGCATGGCCAGCCCGGTTGCTGCGCTTCCACCATTGCGCAAACCGCGTCATCGTGGCGTCATGCAATGTCATTTCCGCATCGATCCGCCAGATCTCGCCACCCGCACGGGCAAGCCGCAGGCAAAGCTCCGGCTCTTCGCCCGCGATCAAATCTTCGCGGTAGCCGCCAACACCGCGCAAAGACGGTAACCGCATCAAGGCATCACCGCCACAGGCTTTGGCCAGGCCAATCGGCGTTGCCCATTCCAGGTCGCAAAGCCGGTTATAAACCGAAGCCTTGGGGAAACGCTCGCGCCGCCGCCCGCAAATTACTACGGCTTTGGGGTGGTCTTTCGCAAAGGCAAGCGCGGTTGCAACCCAAGCCTCGTTCACAACACAGTCGCCATCGACCAATTGCACAAACCCCGCACCAGAAAGACAGGCCAGTCCCGCATTTCGTGCCCGCGCCGCGGTAAAGGGCTGGCCGATATCCAGCGCCACGACCTCTGCCCCCATACCGCGCGCCAAATCGACGCTGGCGTCGGAAGATCCGCTATCGACATAAATCAACCGCTGCACTTGGCCTTGCAACGAAGACAGACAGGCGCGCAGTCTTTCCCCCTCATTTCGACCAATCACCACCGCATCAACGCGCGGCGGCTCGGTTGCGATGACGGTATTGGACATTAATCACTTTCTCATCAGTTTCAGTCGGTCCAGCATAGGCAGCGACTTTGGTTTTTGCTATAAATTTCCAAGCGCTCATGGGGTGCCTCTGTGGCCAGAGCTCTTTCATTTTAGACGCTTATCTGTTAATTACTAATCTTCTGGGCGGGGGCCTGGGCCGATCCATAAAGCGCAAGTGGCCGAAGACGGCGCTTTCTCGGACGAAGCCTTGGGACTTGCCTGCTAGAACGCGGGTGCATATTTGTAACCGTCCGTACCGGGTCACCCCAGTACGGCAGCAGGAGCCAGGAATTCGTATGACCAACCACGATATCTTGTTGTCATCCGCAAATTCGCGGCCAGATATGGAGCGAGGTCCTGTGGACGAAGAAAGCTTCCGAAAAATGGCCGAAGAAATGAAGCGCCCGCACCCCGCTGGCGTGTCGCTGTTCCGGCAAAGCACCACCCCGCAATCCTCTACCAGTTTGGTTAAGGGCGACGTGCGCAATGGGGCGTTTAAGCCGCTTAAACTCGCGCCGCCAAACCCGGACAGGGTTTGGGAATCACTCAGCAAAATCGCTTTGGACGAGGTCTGGCTGGCCGGAAACGGTGTGTTTACGAATCCGACACAAAACCCAGCCTGTTCTTATTTCGACATTCTGCGCACCAAGATCTTGCAGGCGATGCAAGATCGGGGCTGGCAACGCATTGCGGTCACCTCGCCGACACATGGCTGCGGCAAAAGCTTTGTTGCGACCAATCTTGCCTTCAGTCTTGCACGGCGCCCCAGCAGCCGGAATGTATTGATTGATTTGGAGCTGCGCGGCCCGAACCTTGCAAAGATATTGGGCCTTGCTGATGTGGGGTCGCTGGAAGATTTCTTGCTTGGCGAACAGCCGCTGGAATCGCATTTCTGCCGCTTGGGACAGACGCTTGCTTTTGGGCTGAACGACCGCCCTGTTATCGAGGCGGCCGAGCTGCTGCACGAACCTTCGACATCCGAAGCGCTGGACGCGATGATGGCGCAATTGGACCCGCAGATCGTGGTTTATGACGCGCCACCGGTTCTGGTCACCGATGATGTTTTGGCACTGCTGCCAAAGGTCGATGCTGTGTTGCTGGTCATCGATGGCACCCGCACCACAGCCGAAGAGGTCCGCGCCTGCGAACGACTTTTGGAAGGGCGTTGCCCGCTGATGGGTGTAGTGTTGAACCGGGCTCAGGATCGCGACCTTGGTCGCTATCGCTACGGTCACAAGTAGCAGGATTGAACGTTTGGGACAGATACAGACCCTGAGTGACTTCATCGGATTGCTGATCCGCCGCCGCCTTGTGATCGGTGCGGTGCTGGTGTTTGGTGCGGTCATGACCCTGCTTTACGTGATCTCTAAACCAGATGTGTTCGAAAGCACGGCCGTGATTCAGGTGCAAAGCCCGAATGTGGCTGACCAATCCGATGGCACCAGCCAAAACAGTGGCCAGTCGGCACAACGCCTGCAATCCATTCAACAGCGGTTGACGACCCGTGAAAACATGCTTGCGGTCATCGAGCGGCACGGGCTTTACGAAGGCCTGCCACTTTCGGACGATGAAAAAGTACACCTGCTGCGCATTTCTTTGCGCTTTCAAAGTGTCGCCAGCGCGGCCTCACCGGCATTCGGCGCCCCAACCCAAGTTTCAGCGCTCATCATCTCGGCCCAGTCCGATACGCGCGAAAAAGCAGCACGGGTTGCCAATGACTTCGCCCAAGGTATTTTGGATGCGGGCGTAGAGGGGCAGACCAACCGCGCCCGTGAAACCTTTGCGTTTTATCTGGAGGAAGAGACCCGCCTTCTGGCCGAAATCGCCTCGATTGATGCAAACCAGGCCGAGTTCCAAACCCGAAATGCTGATGCGCTGCCCTCGCAGCGAGAGTTTTACCGCGACCAGATTACCGGGTTGGACGCAGGGATACGAGAGCTGGATCAAGCCTTGGTCGCGGCCGGAAGCGAACGGGCTGTGATCGAGCGAAAGCAGAATTTGCGCGTCACGGACCAGCGGCAGATCCAGACCTTGTCCGCCCAGATCGAAACCACTTCCGTACAGCGCGATGCTTTCGGTGCGCAGCGTGACATCATTCAAGCTGCATTGGCACGGATGCCCGAGGTGGAACAGACCCTGAGAGAGTTTCAGCGCAGCCTCGATCAATTGCAAAGCCAGCTTGATCTTGTCACCCGCCGCAAATCCGAAGCCAATACCGCCCAGAAGCTGGAAGACCGGCAACAGGGCGAAAACTTCGCTTTGCTAGAACGAGCCATAGAGCCGCAACTTCCAATCTCTGGCGGGCGAAAGAAGCTGGCGATCGTCGGCTCATTTGGCAGCCTTTTTGCCGGAATTGGTTTAGCTTTCATACTGGATTTAGTGAACCCCGCGCTGCGCACGCAAACCCAACTGGAACGTCAGCTGGATCTGCGCCCTATCGTGGCGATCCCAGAGATCCCTCGACGCAATCAATCGCAGCGCAGGTCGCTTGGCCCTCAGTTTCCCACCCTGTCTGATCTGGCACGGCGCCTGCCTAAATTGCCCCCAAGCTTGACGGCCCTGCCCATTCGCCAAAACTATAGCTCGGCCGCCGCACTTTCGCCGCTGCAAACCGCCCTTGGCGGATTTGTCGTCATCATGTTGGTGCTGACCGCCGCCGCTATGACCTAGAAAGCGCTGATAGGCCGCAGCAAAAAGCCCGCCCCGGTTGGGAGGCGGGATTTTTCATCAAACGGTCAAGATTAGTAGCCGGTACATTTCATCACAACCGTCACCGTGCGTGCCAAGATTTGCATGTCAGCGACAAGCGATAGATTGGCCTCGTAGCTGGTGTCATACTCTGCCCGCGCCTCAAAAGTGGTGCGGTTGCGCCCCGCCGTCTGCCAATAGCCCGTTATCCCCGGTCGCAATGCATAATAAGCAGTCCCAGGGTAAAGGCTTTGCTGGTTCAGCATCATCGGGCGCGGACCAACCAAACTCATCTCGCCTTTCAGCACATTCCAAAGTTGCGGCAACTCATCCAAAGAGGAACGCCTTAGGAATTGCCCAAATGATGTGATCCGAGGATCGCGTTTGAGTTTTTGCGTCTCGTCCCATTCAAGTCGAGCAGCAGGATTGGCCGCTAGATAATCCGCCATCCTGGCATCGGCATCGCAGACCATCGTGCGCAGCTTCCACATCCGGAAGTGTCGCCCATCCTTGCCAACGCGCTGCTGCGTGTAAAACGCACCACCGCCGTCTTGCCTGACCATTACAGCCAAACCGGCAATCAGAGGCACCACAAATGGCGCTGCAAGTAGGATCGCAGAAACATCCAAAACACGCTTGGCAAAATTGCGGTAGAAGCCTTTACGCACAAGGCGCAAATCATATTGCAATGACTCAACACCATGCGGCAAGCAGGACGCATCAATTTCGGCTGACAACCCAGCCGAAAACTCTTGATAATTAATTTTCATTGTCAAACCTCCGCGAACAATGGAGGTAACAAAAGACAACTCATCACTCTTCTTGTGTCTTCTTCGACCTTAAACACAAGGCTAAAAAAAGACACAAACTCGTCTGTATTAAAAAACTTGCAGACCATGACACACACTCGGCAGTTACGCCCCCACTTAAGATTTTATCTTATTTTTAGGGGGCTTGGCGACAGCCAACATCGTTAACGGATCAAATTTTGGTCAAATTTGCTTTACCTTTTCACCATATTGTGGACATTTCTTTGCCGCAATTGGCTGCGCTTTTGGTTTTGATCGGTTTTGAGACTTTTCGTTAAGACCTTGATTCGCGGCAAACAGGCCGAAAAAACGTCTTGCACACAGGGCGCCGCGCGTTTTCCTCCGAAAGACGCCATTGTGCAGGTGCAGAATGATTGTTTCCAGATTCAATAGAATTAACCATGATGGCCGTCGCCGCTTTGAGCGTGCGAAGGGCTCATCTTCACCCGTGGCAACGCCGCTGAAGGGGGCTCGATGCCCCTTTCAACGGCTCTTTGCCCTTCGCCTATTCAGCGGCGCTGTCCCAGCCCGATATTGCCTTGGCTTCCAAGAACTCTTCCAGCCCCCAGTGACCACCTTCGCGGGCGCGGCCCGAGGATTTCACACCGCCAAAGGGCGAGCCGGCCCCGCGCGACGCGCCATTCATCTCGACCATGCCAGCCCGCAAAAGACGTGCCAGCCGGTTGCGGCGCGCGCCATCGCCGCTTTGAACAAAATTAGTCAGCCCGTAAGGCGTATCATTGGCGATGCACACGGCCTCTTCTTCGGTCTCGAACGGGATGATCGACAAAACCGGGCCAAAAATCTCTTCCCGCTCTATCGTCATTCCGGGCGCTACATCGGCAAAGACCGTTGGCCGCACAAAGAACCCTTTGTTCATCCCCTCGGGCAGGCCCGGACCTCCGGCTACAAGCCGCGCGCCCTCATCCATCCCTTTTTGGATGTAGCCTTGGATTTGGTCCCATTGCCGCCGGTTCACCACCGGGCCGATATGCTCACCTGCCTCCGAGGCAGGCCCGACCTTGATACTATTGGCAACGGCGGCTGCAACCTCGACTGCGCGATCATAAACTGCGCGTTCCACCAGCATCCGCGACGGCGCGTTGCAGCTTTGACCCGAGTTGTTCATCATGCTGCGAACACCACGTTCCACCGCGCCTTCGTCGGCATCCGCGAAAATCAAATTCGCACCTTTTCCGCCAAGCTCCAGCGTCACCCGTTTCAGCGTTTCCGCCGCCGTGACCGAAATCGCACGCCCCGCCCGCGTCGATCCGGTAAACGAGATCATCTCGACATCCGGATGCGCCGACAATTGGCTGCCAACCCCCAGACCGTCGCCGTTCACCAAGTTGAACACGCCTGCAGGAACGCCCGCATCATGGCAAAACTCTGCGAATAGCAGCGAAGACAGCGGGCTTTCCTCGGATGGCTTCAAAACGCAAGTACAGCCCGCCAGCAAAGCAGGAATAACCTTCAGCGTGACCTGATTCATAGGCCAGTTCCAAGGCGTAATCAGGCCAACAACCCCAATCGGCTCCATCGCGATCCGGTCATTGGGCGCATGTGGTCCAAGCGGACGGACCCATTCCATCTGATCAAAGGCTGTCAGGAAGTTCGACAAATGCCATGGCAGGCACGGTGCCTGATCGTCGCGCGACATATCGATTGGCGCGCCCATCTCTAGGCTGATCGCTTGCGCCATCTCTTCTGCGCGCGCCTCATATTGCGCAAGGATGCCTGCGACCACCGCGCGGCGCTGCGCCGGTGGTGTCACGGACCAGCTTGCAAAGGCCATCTTGGCTGCAGCGACAGCCGCATTCGTGTCGGCCGCAGACCCAAGGCTGATCACAGCGCAAACCTCTTCGGTCGACGGGTCGATTACCTCACAATCGCGCTTCACGGCCGGCGCAACCCATGCGCCATTGATATAAAATTCACGCTTCTCGATCATCGGACCCTCCGTTTTTCTGCTTTGGGCAAACTGACACCCTCAACGACACTCTTCAAGAGAGGTAGCGACATGGACTACTGTTTTGCCGACTTGATGGCGCCGCAAACGCTGGGTGCATTCCCAAGCCTGACCCGGGATACCAGTCACATTTGGCTGACATCGGTTTCTAGGGGTGCAACGCCGCATCGAAGTGCCTATGCTCTAAGCAACGGAAACCAAAAATGAGGATCACCATGGCCGTTCGCATTAACGACATTGCCCCAGATTTCACTGCTGAAAGCACGGCGGGAACAATCAATTTCCATGAGTGGTTGGGCGATAGCTATGCCATTATCTTCAGCCATCCGCGCGATTTCACGCCGGTCTGCACCACGGAATTTGGCGCTGTGGCACAATTGTCGGGCGAGTTCGCCAAGCGCAAAACCAAAGTCATCGGCGTCTCGGTGGATTCGGTCGCAGACCACGGCAAATGGAAACGCGACATCGAGGCTTTTGCAGGCTCGCCCGCTGATTTCCCGATCATCGACGACACCTCGCTGACCGTCGCGAAAGCCTATGACATGCTGCCCGCAGAATTCTACCTGCCGCAAGAAGGCCGCACCCCGGCCAATACCGCGACCGTGCGGACAGTGTATATCGTCGGGCCGGACAAGAAAATCCGCCTGTCGATGACCTACCCAATGTCCGTTGGTCGCAACTTCGCCGAAATTCTGCGGGCGCTTGATGCCGTGCAGGCCACCGATGGCAACCCAATCGCGACACCGGCAAACTGGGTTCCCGGGCAAGACGTTATTGTCGCACTGAGCCTGAACAACGAG
>JBLIGH010000064.1:0-11105 GCA_047636855.1 Pseudorhodobacter sp. | reverse complement strand
ATCCAACGCTCTAATCCGGCCTTATGAACCAGAACCGTTTTTTCGGAGGAATCCAGCACCTTGCCGCCTCGCGTCAGAAAAATCCGGACCTTGTAATCGCCTTCGGTCAGGTTGGCAGGCAATTCGATATCGGTGCGAAACAACGTGCTTTCCAGCATGCCAACGCTGTGTTCCTTCAGGCTGAAACTGCCGGTCTCTTTGCGCAGTCGGATCATCGCATCCAGAAAATCGGGCGCATCCTTGGCGTCATCGGCGATCCCAATGGCGTAAATAACGCGGGGGATCGTGATGCCATGCCTCAGGTCTTCGGTCTCGGACAAAATATCCTTCAGCGCAGCAGAGGCCGCGATAGCGTAAAAGCTGGGGGCTTGGCCAATATGGACAGACTCGGTGTTCATCCAAATCCCATAGCGATGCTCTTTGCGGCGTACGACCAAGGGCGAGGACGGCCCTTGCACGGTGACGATCACCTCAATTGGATCGCCGCCCGGGATCGGAGCCTCGCGTTTCACGGCCCCGTAAATCAATATCTCAGACCCCGAAAAATCCGTGGTGATAGAGATCAGGTTTTGACTGACCCCCGCCACAATGGTTTCGGAATGTACAGGCAAAGCCATGAGGCATAGCAGCGCGAAGGCCCGGATCATTTCAGACCCCCCGTTGCGATGGAATACAGCTCTTCCGGGGTCAGCAGCAGGTCTAATGCAATGCGCAAACAAACCGCGAGCACCATCAGTGCCAGCATGATCCGCAGCTGTTCTGCCTTCAGCATGATCCCGATACGCGAGCCGATTTGCGCGCCAACGACGCCGCCCAAGATCAGCAACAGGGCCAGCACGATATCGACTGTCTGGCTCGAGACTGCGTGCATAACCGTGGTGAAGGCCGTCACAAAAATGATCTGGAACAACGAGGTACCGATCACGACTTTCGTGGGCATCCCCAACAGATAGATCATCGCCGGGACCATGATAAAGCCACCGCCCACGCCCATGATTGCGGATAAAAACCCAACGCTCGCGCCGACCAAAATGGGCGGAATGACCGAGATATAAAGCCCCGATGCGCGAAATTTGACTTTCAGGGGCAGCTTATGAACCGCGTAATGCACATGTGCGCGCCGGATGGGCGCACCGGGCTTGCGGGCTCGCAGCAGCGCGCCCAAGCTTTCTTTGAACATCATCGCACCGACGAGGCCCAGAAAAATCACATAGGACAACTGCACGAACAGATCGATTTGCCCAAGCGTCGTGAGCCAGGCAAAAACCATGATCCCCACGGCGGATCCGGCCAGACCGCCTGAAAGCAACACCATACCCATGCGAAAATCCACCGCCTTGCGCCGCAATTGCGCCAGCACACCCGACACGGAAGAGGCAACAACCAGATTGGCGCCCGTTGCCACAGCAACGGCAGGCGGAATCCCAAGGAAAAACAACAGCGGCGTTATGATAAACCCACCACCAACGCCAAACATCCCCGACAAAATTCCGACGATCCCACCCAATCCTAACAGCGTAAACGCGTTCACCGAAAGCTCAGCTATTGGCAGATAAAGCTGCATTTCTGGAGGGTTCACCTTATCGAATGAATGAATAACAAGAGAGGCGTTTGAAACGCCAGTCGACGCGCGGGTCAGGATGGCGCAGGCATGCGCTGCTGCGCAGCATTTGTCAAATCTTCTTGTAAAAAACGAAGATTGCAAGGCAATTTGGACATATGACCGTGCGACTTTTGGTCTTAAAAGCCGCAGCGCAGCGCTTTGCGAAGGATCATTTCAAGCTTTGCGGCCCCCAAAGGGGCCATGGCCTTGGTTTGCGCATGACTGATCGGCTGATCCGACAGGCCTTCTGCCATATTGGTGATGGTTGAAATCGCCGCAACCCGCAGCCCAAGGAAGCGCGCCAGAATCACTTCGGGCACCGTGCTCATCCCCACCGCATCAGCCCCCAAAAGCCGGATCGCCCGAATTTCGGCAGGCGTTTCAAAGCTGGGGCCGGAATACCAAGCGTATACCCCCTCGGCCAATGCGATGCCCTCGGCTTTGGCGGCCAAACTCAACGCAGCCCGCAAGCCCGGGTCATAGGCTGCGCGCATCGGCACGAACCGGGCATCGCTTTGCTCGCCGATCAGCGGGTTGAGGCCCGAGAAGTTGATATGATCGGTCAGCAACATCAAATCACCGGGTTGCAGATCGGCCCGCATAGAACCCGCAGCATTGGTGGCAATCAGCGCAGTGCCACCCAGCGCGCATAATACCTCTAACGGCAAGCGCATCGCCGCGGCATTGCCCGCCTCGTAGTAATGCGCACGCCCGCCAAAGACCGCGACCCGCACGCCTTCCAGCATCCCGATCACCAGATTGGGGTTGTGACCCGAAACACCCGCATGGGGAAACCCCGGCAGATCGGCGTAGGGAATGGACACGCCCTGAACCGCGTTGGCCAGATGCCCAAGACCCGAGCCAAGGATCAACCCCAAAGCCACCGGTTGCGCACCCGCCCGGTCGCGGATCAATGTGGCAAGGGCCTCAGCGTTCTTTGACATAAGGCTCGCCGCCTGCGCGTGGTGGAACGGCTTTGCCGATGAAGCCCGCCAACACGATCACTGTCAAAACATAGGGCAGCGCGTCCAATGCGGCCCCCGGAATTTTGAAATGCAGCAGGTTTTCCAGCACATCCGAGCGCAATGACAAGGCCTGCAACAAGCCAAACAGCATCGTCGCCATCAGCGCATACCAAGGCCGCCATTTGGCAAAGATCAAGGCTGCAAGGGCGATATAGCCGCGCCCGGCTGTCATCTCGCGGCCAAAACCTGCCTGAAGGCTGGTTGCCATGTAAGCCCCGGCTATTCCGCACAAAACCCCGGTGATCATCACGGCGGAAAAGCGCAGCCTTGTCACCGATATCCCGACCGTATCGACCGAGGCCGGGTTTTCGCCCACAGCCCGTAACCGCAAGCCGTAGCGGGTCTGATACAGCAGCCAAGCGGTGAATGGCACGGCCAGCAAAGCGATATAGACAAGGATGGTATTGCCAGACAGCACATCGCGGTAAAGCGGGCCTAGGATTGGCACTGCCCCAAAGGCCTCTGCCCCCGGAAGGGTGATGGCATTGAACCGCGCGTCGCCATTTAGGGCCGGGGTGCGCCCGCCTTGTCGAAACAGCGCCTGCGCGATCAGCACGGTGATCCCCGAGGCCACAAAGTTCAACGCAACGCCGGAAATCAGCTGATTGCCGCGGAAGGTGATAGAGGTGACCCCATGCGCCAGCGCGAATAGCATCGACCCGCCAATCCCTGCGGCAAGCCCGATCCAGGCCGACCCGGTGAGCGCTGCCACCGCGCCCGCGCTCATCGCGGCCATCAGCATTTTGCCTTCCAGCCCGATGTCGAATATCCCGGCGCGTTCCGAGTAAAGCCCCGCCAGACAGGCCAGTAACAATGGCGTGCCAAGCCGCAAGGTCGAGGCGAGGATCTGCATAAGCGTGTCATAATCCATCGGCTACACCTCTTGCCGTACGGGGCGAAAGAACACGCCCAGCATCATCCGCACCATCTGATCCAACGCGCCGGTGAACAAGATCACCAGCCCCTGCACCACGGTGCGCAATTCGATCGGGATGTTGGTCCACATGCCAAGCTCTGCCCCGCCTTGATACAAGAATCCAAACAAGATCGCCGCCAGAAACACCCCAAACGGGTGGTTGCGCCCCATCAGCGCGACCGCGATGCCGATAAAGCCCGCACCTTCGGCACTGTTGTTCAGCAACCGCCCGCTTTCGCCCATCACATTGTTGATCGCCATTAGCCCTGCCAACCCGCCGGACAGGATCATCGCGACCATGATGATCTTGTAGGGCGAGATCCCGGCATAGACCGCTGCCGGCTCGGACTTGCCGAAGGCGCGGATCTGATAACCAAGCCGCGTTTGCCAAAGCAGCTTCCAGATCACAAAACAGGCCGCAACCGCGATGAAGAAGGTAACATTCGCGGGCACTTTCTTGGTGAATAACAGGTTGAGTATGGGGATCTCGTCAAAGCGCGGCAGATGCGTGGCCTCGGGGAAAAACACCGTCGCGGGGTTTCCGCCGCCTTTAGGGTCGATCATGACATTGACCAACAGGTAAACCAGCAAAGCCGCCGCGATATAGTTAAACATGATCGTGGTGATGACGATGTGACTGCCGCGCCGCGCTTGCAGATAGGCCGGGATTGCCGCCCAAACCGCCCCGAACAAAGCAGCCCCCAGCATCGCAGCCACAAGGGCAATCGTCCAATGCGGCCAAGGAATGTAAAGCAGCATCACCGCCACACCAAGCCCGCCAAGCTGGGCCTGCCCCTCGCCGCCAATGTTGAACATTCCGGCGTGAAAAGCGATGGTTACGGCCAGTCCGGTGAAAATGAAACTGGTCGCATAATACAAGGTATAGCCCCAGGCATAGGGGCTGCCCAAAGCGCCATCGACCATCGTGGTGACCGCTTCCCACGGGCTGCCACCAATGGCCAGAATAACCCCGGCAGAGATGATCGCGGCCAGTAGCAGCGAGATCAGCGGCACCAAAACCAGATCGGCCCAACGCGGCAGTTTTGTCATGGCTGATCCCCCGCAATACCGGCCATCAACAGCCCCAATTCGCGCTCGGTCGCGGTCGCAGGGTCGCGTTCGCCCATGATATTGCCGTCAAACATCACCGCTATCCGGTCCGAGAGGCTCATGATTTCGTCCAGTTCGACCGAGATCAGCAGCACCGCTTTACCCGCATCACGCAAGGCAACGATTTGTTTATGGATGAATTCAATCGCACCAATATCAACGCCGCGCGTCGGCTGCCCGACCAGTAACAAATCAGGGTTGCGGTCCATTTCGCGGGCCACAACGATCTTTTGCTGGTTCCCGCCCGAGAAGTTTTTGGCCTCGAGCGTAGGGATTGGCGGGCGCACGTCATAGCGCTCCATCTTGGACACGGTGTCGGCGCGCAGGGCGTCGTTATCCATGAACAAGGCCGATTTTTGATACTCTGGCGCATTGTGATAGCCGAAGGCCACGTTCTCCCAAGCCGCGAAATCCATGATCAGGCCCAAATGCTGGCGATCTTCGGGCACATGAGCGATGCCAAGCGTTCGGCGGCTTTGACCGTCGGCCTCTTTCGTCAGCGTAATCTCTTGGCCATTCAGCCGCACGGTCCCGGTGCCACGGGCGATGCCTGCCAACGCTTCCAGCAATTCCGATTGGCCATTGCCCGCGACCCCGGCAATGCCCAAAATCTCGCCAGCGCGAATGGTTAGGTTGACGCCCTTCAAACGCTCGACCCCGGCTGAATCGCGAACGCGAAGGTTTTCGACCTCTAGGACCAGCGCGCCCGGTGTTGCGGGCTTTTTATGGACCGAAAGTAAGACCTTGCGGCCCACCATCAGCTCGGCCAAAGCCTCGGGGCTGGTCTCGCAGGTTTTTACGGTCGCAGTCATCTCGCCGCGACGCATAACAGAAACAGTGTCGGTGACATCCATGATCTCGCGCAGCTTATGGGTGATCAAGATCACTGTCTTGCCTTGGTCCCGCAAGCCTTTGAGAATACGAAACAATTGGTCGGCTTCGGCGGGGGTCAGAACCCCTGTCGGCTCGTCCAGTATCAAAATATCGGCCTGACGGTACAGTGCTTTCAGAATCTCGACGCGCTGCTGATGCCCGACGGACAGGTCTTCGATCACCGCATCTGGATCGACATCCAGCTCGTATTCATGGGCCAATTCGCCAAGCGTCTTGCGGGCTTTCGCCATCGCACCGCGCAGCATGGCGCCGCCCTCGGCCCCCAGAATGACGTTTTCCAGAACGGTGAAGTTCTGCACCAGTTTGAAATGCTGAAACACCATCCCGATACCGGCGCGAATGGCGCTCTGGCTGTCGGGAATTGGGGTCAGTTTGCCACCGATATAGATCTCTCCGGCATCGGCTTTGTAAAATCCGTACAGGATCGACATCAGTGTCGATTTCCCGGCGCCGTTTTCACCGATAATGCCGTGGATAGAGCCACGCGCGACCTGAATAGAGATGTCTTTATTGGCCTGAACCGGCCCAAAAGCCTTGGAGATGCCGCGCAGCTCTATCGCCAGCGGAACGGAGACGGGGGCGGCAGTTTCCTGCCGCCCCGAAGTTTCAACAGCGACCATTCAGAAGGTCAGGGCCGGGCAGGTTTCGTCCGACATATAGTCGTGTACGATCAGCTCGCCCGAAGTGATCTTGGCGGCGGCAGCGTCCACAGCGGCCAACATCTCGGGCGTGACCAGATCTTTGTTGTTGTCATCCAAAGCGTAGCCCACACCGCCGGATTTCAGATCCATAACCTGCACGCCGCCCTCCAGATCTGTGCCGGCTTTGAAGGCCTCGTAAACCGCATTATCAACGCGCTTGAGCATCGAAGTCAGAACCTTGCCCGGATGCAGGTAGTTTTGGTTGCTGTCGACGCCAATCGACAAGATGCCCTCGTCAGCGGCGGCCTGAAGCACACCCAGACCTGTGCCGCCTGCCGCTGCATAAATCACGTCAGCGCCTTGCGATTTCTGTGCCTTCGCCAATTCGCCACCCTTTACCGGGTCGTTCCAGGCCGCAGGTGTCGAGCCGGTCATATTGGCAATCACGGTGGCGTCCGGGTTCACCGCTTTGACACCCTGAGCATAGCCACATGCAAAGCGACGGATCAGCGGGATATCCATGCCGCCAACAAAGCCAACTGTCCCGGTTTTGGACGCGGTTGCGGCCATCATGCCGACAAGGAACGAGCCTTGATCCTCGGTGAAGACGACTGATTTGACGTTGGGCTGATCAACAACCATGTCGATAATCGCGAATTTGGTATCCGGGAAGTCTGCGGCCACTTGGTTCAGCACGTCGCCAAAGGCAAAGCCGGTCATCACAACGGGGTTAGAGCCCGCTTCAGCCAAGCGGCGCAAAGCCTGCTCGCGCTGTGCTTCGGACTGCATTTCCAGCTCTTTATAGGTGCCACCGGTTTCTTCGGCCCAACGTTTTGCGCCTTCATAGGCAGCCTCATTGAAGCTTTTGTCAAACTTACCGCCCAGATCGAAGATCAGTGCCGGTTCGGCTGCGGCCATGCCTGCGGTCAGCGCTATTACGGCTGTCGCTGCGACGAATGTGGTTCTTAGGGTCATCGTTAGTCTCCCGATTGTGATTTTAGGGGCCCTGCAACAAAGAATCGGCCCTGTTGGTCCGCTGCCTCTTGCTGGTCGTCGCCAAATTAGGGCGGGTTTGCATGAGGTGGTCAATAGCTGTTTCCGGATGCACTGCCCAAGTTTTTGCCTATTGGTCAAAAAACCCGCGTTTCAGCCAGCCGTTTCCCTTTGGTCAAGCGGCATCGACAGAACCAAAGCGTCAATAGCCTGCTCTTTGCCCGTTTTGAAATAACCAACGCGGCGGCCGACGATGGCGAAGCCCGTCGTTTGATATAGGGCGATTGCCGCTAGGTTGCCCTCGGCGACTTCCAAAAAAGCCGCCATAGCGCCACGTGCCACGGATTGGCGGCAAAAAGCGCGCATCAGATTGCGCGCGATGCCAGCGCGGCGCTGAGCGGGATCAACGGCTAAGGTCAAGACCTCGGCTTCGCCGGCTATTGCCCGGCCCAGGATGAAGCCAAGCGCGTCGCCTATGGCAAAAACATGTGGGCTTTGCAGCAGGCTTGCGAATTCGGTTTCCGACCAAGGGCGCGGTACGGTGAAGGTTTTGGCATGTAGCGCCGCCATGTCTGCCGGTGTCATGGCACGGCGTCCAGGATCAAGGGCGGCTTATCGGAAGGCGGGGCTGCGTCGGCGGCCCGCAAGTAGAACGGGGCAGGGCGGGGTTGCGAGCCCACGCGGGTTGCCGCGACATAAGCGATGGCATCGGCCAGGGGGAAAGCCGGGGCGACGACAAGCCGCGCTGTCAGCATTTCCGCTGCAGACCCGACAACGGGGGCTGTACCGATCAAGGCCTGTGCGGCCTCTTGTGACATCAAAGCGGCCTGTTGCGGGGCAATGCCAAAGCCTTGCAGATAGACAGCGCCTCGGCGCGCGTCTTCGGCCACGAAAAGCGGTTGGGGCAGGCCATGGGCTAAAGCCTCAAACTGGGTGACGCCAATTGCGGGTTTGCCCAAGCCCAAGCTTAGGCCCCTTGCGGCAGAAACCGCGATGCGGATGCCGGTGAAATTGCCCGGGCCAATGCCGACAGCCACCGCGCGCAGATCGTGCCAGCCCAAACCGGCCTCGGTCAAAACCTCTGCCAGCAAGGGCATCAGTCGCTCGGCCTGTCCTTTTGCCATGTCTTCCCGAACGGAAACGAGGATGCGACCGCGCCACAGTAAAGCGGCCGCGCAATGCGCGGCCGATGTATCGAAGGCCAATAACGGGGCGTCAGGCGGCAACGGGCCGAACCTCCAGAACCTCCGGAATGTAATGGCGCAACAAATTCTCGATGCCCATTTTCAGCGTCAGGGTCGACGAGGGGCAACCTGCGCAGGCCCCTTGCATATGCAGATACACAACGCCGCGGTCAAAGCCGTGAAACGTGATATCGCCGCCGTCTTGTGCAACGGCAGGGCGCACGCGTGTATCCAGCAATTCCTTGATTTGTGCAACAATATCGCCATCTTCGCCGGTATGTTCGGCATGGCCGGATGCGGCTTGTTCGCCCTCGATCACCGCCGCGCCGGATTGATAATGCTCCATGATCGCGCCCAGAATGGCAGGCTTAATATGGTCCCATTCGGCGGTTTCAGATTTGGTGACGGTTACGAAATCATTGCCAAAAAACACGCCCGTCACATCGCCCACGGCGAAAATACGGCGTGCCAGTGGCGATTTTTCCGACGCCTCTGCATTCGGAAAATCCGCGGTCCCCATCTCTAGCACGGTTTGTCCGGGCAGAAATTTCAGCGTCGCGGGGTTCGGTGTGGATTCGGTCTGGATAAACATTTGCAATCTCCGACTGTTCTACTCAGATATGGGCTTGCCCGGCCAACAAGTCAAGTTTGGAACGATTCCAAACAACAAGATTACAATCATCTAATTGATGATTTTGCACGTGGTTTCTTGCGTTCAAAAAATCCCGGGGTGGGCCACAGCCCCGAAACTTGGCAGATGATCGAGTGTTCGTGCGACCTGACGCGGCGTTCGCCGTCAGGTTATCTTTTCCAGATGCTCTTTTGACATGTCACCGGGGACAATCGTAATCGGGATCGGAAGCGAGCCTGAATTGCGCGTCATCTGCGTGACCAGCGGCCCCGGCCCACCTTTATCGCTGGCAGCGCCAAGCACCAAAACACCAATTTCGGCGTCTTCGTGAACCTGCGCCAAAATCTCTGTGACCGGGTCGCCTTCGCGGATGACCAATTCTGGGTTCACACCTTGCTTATCGCGCATCCATTTTGCGAAAACCTCGAAATGGGCCTCGATCCGTTCCCGGGCTTCGGCGCGCATCAAATCAGCAATACCCATCCAATGTTGAAACTCTTCGGGTGGAATGACCGATAAAACTTGCACTCCGGCCCCCGTATGTGATGCCCGCAATGCTGCAAAGCGCATCGCGTTCAGACACTCGCGGCTGTCATCCAGCACGACCATAAACTTGCGCATGATATTCCCCTGATTTCTGCGGTGATCATCGCCGATCCTGATGCCGCTGGCAACGGGGTTCCCAAACGGGCCCTGCCAGCCCCTGTCCTTTCTAAGGGCGCGCGTTGAGGCCTCAAATTGCAGGTGCCGCAGCGTGTAAGGAAAATATCTTTCAAGCGCTGCTTTGAAAAAAGCAGCCTTAATATTCATGCAATATTACAATTGGTTAGTGTGGTGACACTGCGCACCCTGCGGCGTAGGCTTGTGCAAAGCAATCGCCGCATTGCCAATCAAACGTAGTGCGGGCTTTTCTGCGGCTGATCTTTTTGACCTGCGATCACGCAAAACGGCGCTTGGCGTCCAGCGCCAGCCCGGTTCCGACGCTGCCCAAAAGATCGCCCGTCACAATGGGAATTCCCGGCAGGGCCAAGGCAACACAGGCCTGCACAGCGGGCAGGCTGGAGGAACCGCCTGTCATAAAGATCGTGCCAATTTGCGTCGCTTTAACGCCTGACTGCGCCAACACTTCGGTCATCGCCGCAGCAATGCGCGTGATGGGTTTTGCAACGGCCGTTTCCAATATTTGCCGTGTCGCCCCGGTGTCTGTCCCGATTAGGTCTGCCAGCCGGATCGGCGTTGCAAGCGTTTCGGACAGCTCGATTTTTGCGGTCTCGACGGCCATAGAGATCGAGTGGCCAGCGCGGTTGTCGATCACCCGGATCAAACGGTCCAACAGTTCGGGTTTGTCGGCGTCATAACGGATCTGTTTCAACTCGATCTGCGCGCGCCCGGCGTAAAGCATGTTGATCCGATGCCATGTCGCCAGATCGTGGTAGTAATGCAAAGGCATCGGGTTCTTGCCGCGATTGATCAACGAGCCGAGCCCCAAAGCGGGCATGACCTGTGCCAGGCTCAACAACCGGTCAAAATCGGTGCCACCGACGCGGATGCCGTGGTTGCCCAAGATATCGCCGTCCCGGTCCAATTTGCTGGCGGCTTGTGGCGAGACACGCACGACGGAAAAGTCCGATGTACCGCCGCCAATATCGACGACCAGAACCAGTTCTTCGGCAGCGACAGTGGTTTCGTAATGCAGGGCCGCTGCGATCGGCTCGTATTGAAATGCGACGTTTCTGAAGCCTTGTGCCTTGGCAATGGTTTCCAACACGTCTTGCGCGGCGCGGTCACCCTCGGGGTCGTCGTCGACGAAGTGAACCGGGCGCCCCAGAACGGCATGGGTGACGCCGGGCGCCTCGTCGTCCAGACGCGCTTTGAGGTGGTCAAAGAAACGGCCCAGAATCTCGGTAAAGGCCAAGGCTTTGTTGCCCACCCGCGTTTTGTCATGGATCAGCGGCGAGCCAAGCGCCGATTTCAAACCGCGCATCAAGCGTCCATCTTCGCCGCCGACGTAGGCAGCAATTGCCGCACGACCAAAAAGCGGTGGCAGGCCATCGGAATCCCAAAACACCGCCGAGGGTAGGGTGACGGCAGTCCCTTCAAGGGCGATC
>JBLIGH010000063.1:0-11113 GCA_047636855.1 Pseudorhodobacter sp. | reverse complement strand
GTCATCGCCATCGACGGCAAGGCATTACGCGGTGCTCGCGACAAAGATGAGAGTGCCCGGACGCGCATGATGGTCTCAGCCTATGCCTCGCGGCTGCGCCTCACACTGGCGACAGTGACTGCCGACCGGGGCACAGAGCTCGACGCGGCCATCGAGGCTCTGGGACTGATTGCGCTCAAGGGCAAGGTGGTGACTGGTGACGCACTGCACTGCAACCGCCGCACGGTGGCCGCGATCAACGCAGGGGGCGGTGATTGGTGCCTGGCGCTGAAAGGCAATCAAGAGTCCCTTCTGTCTGACGCCCGCGGCTGTTTCAGCAATCTGAAGGACAGCCACCCCGTGGCCAGTTCCACCGACACCGGCCATGGCCGCAAAGAAACCCGGACCGGCGTGGTCGTATCGGCTAAAGCATTGGGTGAATATCATGAATTTCCAGGTCTCAAAGGGTTCGCCAAGATTGATGCAACCCGAGATACCGGAGGTAAAGTGACCTCCCAGACACGGTATTTTGCCCTATCTTGGATGCCCACACCCGAGGTCTTGCTCACCACGGTCCGCGACCACTGGGCCATCGAAAACGCTTTGCATTGGCAGCTTGATGTCTCATTCCGCGAAGACGCCGCACGCAACCGAAAGGACAACGGATCGGGCAACATCGCCGTGCTGCGCCGCCGCGCTCTGGATGTCGTCCGACGCGACACATCCAAAGGCACTCTCAGCATCAAACTCAAGCGAGCAGGCTGGGATGAGACATTCTTATGTCGCATTCTCAATGGATTGGCGGAAGCGTGAGCCAAACGCGATTGCCCTGAGCGTTTTATGAGGCCAATCGCCGACTCTGATAGGCTAGGCCCAAGGGAAAAAGCCCTTGGGGTTGTTGTTTAAACTCACAGGCCAGATGCCGTATTGGCAATCCCAAGAACGGACCCAATAATCCCAAACACGGTAGAGACCGACGTCAGGCGGCTTTCGGTGGCATAGACCAGATCACCGGATATCACCGGGAATGTGCCTGCGCTAAACAAGCCATCTGCGGTGGTCAGATCAAGGGTAAAGACCACACGTTCATGCAGTGGGCCCTGACCATTTGGGCGCAACGCCTCTTTCGGATATTCACGCAGAATCAAAATGCCTTGAGGATTGGCACGGCTATCCTGAACACCGCCGATGATCGAGATCGCGTCCAAAGCCGAGACCGTTTCTTTGGGAAAAGCGTGCAAAGCCTCTGAACCCGCAGCCCCCAGCGATAAGAAGTATCGGCTGTCTTCTTCGACAATAACCCGGTCGCCGCCACGCAGCGTCGTATCCAACGCCGGGTTTTCGAACAGTTGTTTAATCGAAACGCCGTAAATCCCACTGCCACGCATCAGACGCACTTGCGGGTTGCTTAGGTTTTGTTGCACACCGCCGCCTTGCGACAGCAAGCCCAACAACGTAAAATCCCTGTCTGGCAAAGGGTATACGCCGGGTTGGGCCACGCCAGACACCAGATTGGCTGTGTTGGCGCGTCCGGGTGTCACCACGATCTGCACCTGGGCAGACGGAATCGACGCTATGTAGTTTTCTTCGATGGTGGCGCGCGCAGCCTCTGGCGTCATACCCGAAACTTTCAACTCACCAAGGAAGGGTAAGGCAACAGTGCCTTGAGGGCTGACATTCAGGTCCGTAATTTCCGATACGCGATCCCCGGACCGAGCCAACAAAGAGTTGGATTCTGTATCCCAGACTTTCACAGTCAAAACATCGCCCGGTGCGATGATCGTATTGGGGACATGGGGCTCACGATTGATCCAGGAATATTGTTTTGCCCCTGCTCCGGGCCATTTGTTGATTACATCCAAAGAGCTGCGCGTCACTGCCACGACGTCAAATTCTGCCGGAATCCCACCCTCTGCAGTCTTTTTGTCGACAGCCAAAACTTCACTTTGAACTCCTGCGCCGCGTGGAATTCCACAACCTGCTAGGAAAAGGCATAAAACGATAAATGTCTTAGGTTGATATTGGCCGCCCATTCTGGCTCCTAAAAGTATGTCGGTGTTTTCGCGTGTTTGCAGACTACCGCTACAATATAATTGCTTTCAAGCACCATAGCGCGATTTATTAACAATACCTTAAAGGCGATAAAGCGCTGCCTTTTCTTAACTTGTGGCCAAGATGTTCTGGAAAACGCGGCTCAAGATGCCGATTTAGGCACCGTCGCAAAGGTCCACGCCCCCCTGGGGCCTGATGCATTCAGCGTGGGGTGTCGCTGTCTGGCATTGCCAAATCGCGCTTCACTCAAAATGCGGCCTGTGATAGCAATTCCTTGAAATTATGAAATCTTCACAAAATGCGAAGGATCTGAAGCAGACCCGGCCAGACTCAGCAAAAAAGCGATATATAGATGAACTCCCAAAACATATTGGTCACAGGCGGCGCGGGCTATATCGGTTCTCATGCCTGTAAAGCCCTGCGCAACGCGGGCTATGTGCCCGTTACTTTTGACAATTGTTCAACCGGGTGGGAAGAAGCTGTGAAGTTCGGGCCTTTGGCCAAGGGCAGCCTTTTGGATCGGGCGCGGCTTGATGCGGTTTTTGCGCAGTACCAACCCATCGCCGTCATGCATTTCGCAGCCCTCAGCCAAGTTGGCGAAAGCATACAGCAGCCGGGCCGATACTGGCGTGAAAACGTCACGGGCGCGCTTAATCTTGTCGAAGCGGCGGTGGCGGCGGGCTGCCTGGATTTTGTGTTTAGCTCGACCTGTGCCACCTACGGCGATCAGGATAATGTGGTTTTGGATGAAAACAGCCCGCTATTGCCGATCAACGCCTATGGCGCATCGAAACGGGCGATCGAGGATATTTTGCGCGACTATGAGACGGCTTACGGTCTGCGCCATGTGATTTTTCGCTATTTCAACGTCGCGGGGGCCGACCCGGATGCCGAGGTTGGCGAGTTTCATCAACCCGAAACCCATTTGATCCCGTTGATGCTGGATGCGATCGAAGGGAAACGCGCGGCTCTCACGGTGTTTGGCACGGATTATGATACGCCCGACGGCACCTGCATCCGCGATTATGTTCATGTTTGCGACTTGGTCGATGCGCATGTCTTGGGATTTCAATGGCTGAAAGACGGCAAGCCCAGCCGTGTCTTCAATCTGGGGACCGGCGATGGTTTTTCTGTACGCGATGTGATCAGCCACAGCCATGCGGTTACCAATCGTACTGTGCCACATATCGACGGGGACCGTCGCCCCGGCGATTGTACCAAGCTTGTCTCGGGCTCGAGCCGCGCCATCCAAGAGCTGGGATGGGACCCGCAACGGTCCACGATGGAAACCATGATCCGTGATGCCTGGCGCTGGCATCAAAATACCGCAGGCCATTACAAATCTTGATAACTGCAAAACCCGCCAGCATGTTCGGCTCGCATGACTTGGCGTGCTTGCGCGGCGCAATGGCGAACCGCGATTAGCTGTGCTCTTTGACAACGGCCCGGCTTAGCCTTTTCGTGCGGTAAAGCCATGTTCGTTTGCTGGACAATTCGGCGCGGGTTGCTAGACATAGACAGGGCTGTTTGATCCGACGAGGTCTTGGGCAGTCTTGCAAAGGTTTCGCCCATCATGATTGAATTCCTTCAGCTTCCCGAAAACGCGTCGCTGCCCCTGCGCGATCAGATTTGCGAAATGCTGAGTCAAGTGATCTCGCGCGATCTTGTTGCCCAAAACATAGCGCTTCCGTCTTGCAGGGCGCTTGCCGGTCACCTTGGTGTTTCGCGCAATACCGTTTTCGCAGCCTACGCTCGGATGATCGACAGCGGCTTGGTCACCTCGAAGACCAAAAGCGGGTATTTCGTCAATGCGGATGCCGTGGAAAACCTACGACACGCAGGTATGGCGACACATGAGGCCGATGCGGCTTTTGCGTTTCCGGACAAGCTCTTGGTGCACGGGGTAAGGCCGTCCGCATTTCGGAAAATTGATAACCCGGAAGATTGGAACAAATACCCCTACCCTTTCATCTACAACCAGATCGACCCGCTGCTGTTTCCAATCCGGGATTGGCGCGAATGCATGCGCCAAGCGCTGAACCAAAAGCAATTGGCCTTTTGGAGCGGTGATCAGGGCAGCTCGGACAGTGCAGCACTGTTGCACCAAATCCAGCAACGCCTGTTGGCCTATCGCGGGTTGTCAGCACAGCGGCACGAGATCCTCATCACCTCGGGCGCGCAGAATGCAATTTACCTGGCCGCATCGCTGTTTGGCCAGAATGGGCAAACCGTCGCGGTCGAGGACCCCTGCTATCCCGAAGCACGAAATGCGTTCAAGCTGGCCGGAAGCCGCGTTGTTGGTGTGCCGGTCGACAGCGATGGCTTGCAGATCGAGAAGATCCCCGACGGGTGCAGCATGGTTTACACAACACCCAGCCATCAATTTCCAACCACCGTCACGTTGTCACCGGAACGGCGTCAGGCCTTGGTCGATATGGCCGTCACCAAAGGCTTCGTGATTTGCGAGGATGACTACGAGGCCGAAATGAATTTCGTCAAAAACCGCGGCAAACCGATGCGATCCTTGGACCGCTCGGGTGTTGTGATTTATATCGGCAGCCTGTCCAAGTCGCTGTCACCGGGGTTGCGGCTGGGCTATATCGTGGCGCATCCCGATATCATCGCCGAGGCTAAGGCCATTCGCCGCGCCATCATGCGCCACCCCCCAACGCTTCTGCAAGATGCGATGTCGCTGTTTTTGCGCCTTGGCTATCAAGACGCGCATCTGCAAAAATTACACCGGCGCTATAAGTTGCGCTGGCAAGAAATGCGTCTGGCGTTGTCGCAATGCCTGCCCGATTTTCACATTGAAGCGACGCAAGGTGGCACGTCTTTTTGGGTCACGGGACCACCGCGGCTTGACACGCGGGTCTTGGCAAAACGGCTTCGAGCAAAAGGGGTTTTGATCGACGAAGGCTCGGTGTTTTTTGAAAACCCAAACGCAGGCACCCGCAGTTTTCGCATCGGATTTGCGGCCCTTCCGATCAAATCAATTCTGCCGGGCGTCCAGATTATTGCCGTCGAGGCCCGCGCGCTTTTGGCCGAACATTCTTAAACTGCCTGTTTTTTCCCTCAACTGTCCCGTCGGTAATAGGCATCTGTCACTTTTCCCGACTTATCCGCCGACATAGCCTCGATGAAACCCTTTCTGATTTGAGCGGCTTTAGTTCAGGCTATGCTCGATCCCACGAAGCAGGGTCACACAGCCTAAGGGCGAAGGGATTGTCATGACCGTTTCGAGGCCACAGACCACTTGGTCCACTGATGAAATCATCGCAAAGCGTGACCGCTATTATGCGGCATCGCAGCGGGCATTTGTGCCTTACAAAAAGCCGTTGATCCTGAAGCGCGGCAAGGGGCAATATGTTTGGGACGAGCTAGACAATAAGCTGACCGACCTATTGGGCATGAACCTGTGCATCAGCGTCGGTCACGCCCATCCTGCCGTCGTGCAAGCGGTGACAGAGCAGGCCGAACAGCTGACACATTGCACAACCATGTTCTATCACCCCGTCCCGGCCCATCTTGCAGAAGAGCTGGTCGCGACAATGCCAAAGGGTCACGACTGGGTCGTGCATTTCACCAATTCGGGGGCCGAGGCTATTGATCTGGCACTGATGATGGCGCGGGCCAGCAGCGGCAATCAAGATGTCATCGCGCTGCGTAACTCTTATCATGGGGCGACGTACGGCGCGCAGGCAGTCACCGGTGTTCAGGGCTTTCGCCACAATATCGGGCAGCTCTCTAACGTGACCTTTGCAGCCGAACCCAACCAATATCGCGGCATATTTGGCGAGGGTACGCAGCCCTATCTTGATGATCTTGACCGCACCATTGCTTGCACCACTAGTGGTCACCTGGCCTGCATGATCATTGAAAGTGTTCAGGGTTACAGCGGGATCATTCAGATGCCCGACGGCTATATGAAAGGCGCGTTCGAGCGGGTGCGCGCGCATGGCGGGCTTTGCATCGTCGACGAAGTGCAATCAGGCTTTGGCAAGACCGGCGACGCCATGTGGTGCTTTGAGACGCAAGGCGTTGTCCCCGACATGATGGTGATTGCCAAAGGCATGGGCAATGGCATTCCGATCGGGGCTGTTGTGGCCAAGCGCGAGGTTGCCGAGGCGATGGAGGGCAAGTTTTTGTTCCATACCTACGGTGCCAACCCCGTTGCCTGTGCCGCCGCCCGGGCTGTGCTGCGTGTGATTAAAGACGAAAACCTGATCGAGAATGTCCGCGTGGTCGGTGCCGCCCTTCATGCGGGCCTTCAGGGTTTAAAAGACAAATACCAAATTATAGGCGATGTGCGCGGGCGCGGCTTCATGCAGGCCATCGAACTTGTGAAAGACCGCAAGACCAAAGAACCCGCCGCCGAAGACACCGCTTTTGTCTTTGAGCGCACGCGCGTTCATGGTTTGGTGGTGTCTAAGTCAGGCAATTCCAAAAATGTCCTGCGCATGGTGCCACCTTTGTGCCTTTCAATGGACGATATAGGCCCGGTCATCGCAGCGCTGGACGCTAGCTTTCAAGACCTTGAAGCAACAAGAAGGAGTGCAGCCTAAGGCCTAATCAGACCCGTCAGTACGGTCAGCCGGAACATATCGGCGCCAACCTGTCGTGCCTTGCAAAAAATTCTGCCAACCTATCCACTCAACAGGGAAACATATTATGAATAGACTGAAATCAAAGATCATTGCGGCCCTCTTCGCCACGATCGCGATGCTGTTTACAAGTTTTGCAGCCGTGGCACAGGAGTCTACATGGGATGCCATCAAGGAGCGCGGCACATTGCGCGTGGGTGTCACGCAGGCCCCGCCATGGTTCTACAAAGATCCCGCAGGTACAGAATGGACCGGCGTTGGCGCGTCAATCGGCAAGTCCATGGCTGAAACGCTTGGCGTTACATTCGAACCGGTCGAGGTCACTTGGGCCACGGCTGTCGCAGCCCTTCAAGCCAACAAGATCGACGTGCAATTTGTGCTGGACGCCACCCCTGCCCGCGCGATGGCCATCGATTTTCCGTCGCAGCCACTGCTGTATTACGCGCTGGCCGTTTTGGCCGATGAAGACCTGGAAATCTCGGCTTGGGAAGATCTGAACAAAGACGGGATGAAAATCTCGGTCTCCAAAGGCACCACGATGGAGGCCTATATCACCAAGCATCTGCCCAATGCAGAGATCCTCAGCTTTCCCGATAACGCAGCCGCATTGGCCGCGTTCCAGTCGGGCCGTGTGAATGCCGTGTGCCTGTTCCACCCGCCGCTGATCACGATGCGCAAGAATGTCGGCCGTGGCCAGATCGTTATTCCAACGCCAATTCGGCAGTCCTCTTCCTCTGCCGGGGTGCGCAAAGAAACTGACAAAACCTTCCGCGATTGGGTCAACACAACCATCAGCTACTATTATGAAACAGGCCAAACTCAGGCCTTGTTTGAAGAGTTCCTGGTCTCTTTCGATGTCGATCCATCGACCGTTCCGGCCATTCGCCGCGAAGACTGGTAATTTCTTAGGGTCCGGGCGCGCCACCGCGCCCGGACCGCACATCGTGGAATTTGGTGATCTATGGGATATGACTGGGACTTCGCCATCGTCTTTCGAGACTTTGACCTGCTGTTGCTTGGCTTGCTCAATACGATGAAAGTGACGGGGTTGGCGCTGTTATTCGGCGTGCCCTTGGGCCTTTTTCTAGCGCTCTGCAGGCTTTACGGCAACGCCTTCATTCGCTTGCCCGTGGGCTTTGTAATCGAGTTTTTGCGCACCACGCCCCCGATCGCACAACTCTTTTGGTTCTTCTTTGCGATGCCCCTGCTTTTGGGTATCGAAATCAACCCGCTTGAGGCCGCTGTCATCACTTTCTCGCTGCAATCCTCGGCTTTCTTTGCCGAGGTGTTTCGCGGCGGCATCGTCTCTATCGACAAGGGGCAATGGGAGGCGTCCAAGGCGCTTGGTATGGATCGCAATGGCCAGTTGCGCCGGATTATCCTACCCCAAGCCGTCAAGCGTATGGTCCCCGCCTTTTTGGAACGCGCCATCGAGTTGATGAAAACCACGACGCTGGTCGGCACGATTTCCTATGCAGATTTGCTGTATCAGGCCAATTCCATTGCCGAACAAACTTATCGCACACTCGAAGTTTTCACGGTCGCAGCGGCCATGTATTTTGTGGTGATTTTTGCCTTTTCTATGGGTGTCAGGCGGCTGGAGCATCATCTTGGCCGCACGGGCGAGACAACGAAGGGATAGCGGATGTATCAGTGGGATTTTTCAGCCGTCTGGACCTACCGCGCGATTTTGTGGACCGGCTTGCAAAACACGGTTGTGCTGGCTGTGATCTGCCTTAGTGCGGGTTTATTTTTCGGCCTTTTTGTCGGGGCCGCGCGCTATTCCAGCAAACCGATTTTCAACTACCCCGCTACGGCCTTTGTCGAGATTTTCCGCAATACCCCGGTGCTGATCCAGATCATGTGGTTTTTCTTTGCCTTCCCCATCATCTCGCCCTTTGCGATTGACGCGTTCACGGCCGCCTCTTTGGCGCTGATCCTCAACACGACGGCGTTTTCGTCCGAGATTTTCCGCGCCGGCATCCAATCCATCGCCAAAGGGCAATGGGAGGCTGCCAAAGCCCTGGGCATGACCTATTGGCAGCAGATGGGCCGGATTATCCTGCCCCAAGCCGTCACGCGCATGATCCCGGCCTTCACCAACCGCGGGGTTGAACTGATCAAGATGACCTCGCTCGCATCGGTCATTGCTTATGGCGAACTGATGCATCAGGCCAAATCCATTGCGGCCTTCAGTTTCAATCCCATCGAAATGTATACCGTGGCCGCGGTCATCTATTTCTTGTTGATTTTCCCCTTTACACTTTTGGTGCGCAGGCTGGAAAACCGTCTTAAAGCAAAAGGCTGACCCTATATGACCCCTGTTCTTGAAATCCGCAGCCTCTCCAAATCCTTTGGTACATTAGAGGTGCTGCGCGCCATTGACCTGACGGTCGAAAAAGGCAGCACAGTGGCCATTCTGGGGGCCTCTGGGTCCGGTAAATCGACGCTGCTGCGCTGCATCAACTTTATGGAGACGCCAACTTCGGGGCAGGTCTTGCTGCAAGGCGATCTGATCGGCCAAGGCAGCGTCGAAAAGATGCACTACACCGAAGCTGAGCTAACCAAATTGCGCGCCCGGGTCGGCATGGTGTTTCAGCATTTCAACCTTTTCCCGCATATGACTGTGAAGCAAAACGTGATGGAGGGGCCAAAAACCGTCCTGAAATCGGATGCGACGGAATGCGCGCGGCGTGCTGATAAATACCTGGAAAAGGTAGGCTTGGGCTGGAAGGCCGACGCCTACCCTTCGCAACTTTCTGGCGGGCAGCAACAGCGCGTCGCCATCGCCCGCGCCCTTGCGATGGAACCCGAGATCATGCTGTTTGACGAGGCGACCTCGGCGCTTGACCCTGAATTGGTCGGCGAGGTTCTGGAGACCATAAAAGCCCTTGCAGATGACGGCATGACCATGCTGATTGTCACCCACGAGCTCGGCTTTGCCTATACCGTCGCCGACCGCGTGATTTTCCTTTCCGAAGGCCGCATTCTTGAGCAAGGTGACCCAGAGGCAGTGCTGATCAACCCCAAGCAAACGGCCACCAAAAACTTCTTGCGCGGGCATGGGTCATTCCGCCTGCCAGAACCCAATCTGGACTGATATGCCAAGCAATTTTAGGACGAAAGAACATGGATAAAGCGGCCAAGACCACCCATGACGCCGAAGAAGACGCGCGCAACAAAGACATTAAGATTTATGTGAATGGCAAGATAGTGCACCGCAGCGAGGCTATGGTCTCGGTCTATGACGCGGGCTTCATGCTGGGCGATGGCATGTGGGAAGGCATGCGCCTTTACAACGGCACTTGGGCGTTTTTCGACGAACATATGGACCGGCTGTTTGACAGCTGTAAAGCCGTTGCAATCGATATTGGCATGGACCGGGCGGGCATTGCCGAGGCCTTGCGGCTGACGGCGCAGGCCAATGGCATGACCACTGATGCGCATTGCCGGTTGATGGTCACGCGCGGCTTGAAGGACAAACCGTTTCAGCATCCCGGGCTGTCGCGGTCTGGCCCGACGATTGTGATCATCATTGAGCATTCAAAACCCTCTGCCAATGTGCAGAAAATGGGTATTCGGTTGGCCTCGGTTCCACAGGTGCGCGGCCTGCCGCACAGTCAGGACGCCAAATTTAATTCGCATTCCAAGCTGAACTGTATCATCGCTTGCCTTCAGGCCGAAGCGGCGGGTGCAGACGAGGGGCTGATGCTGGACCCGCATGGGTTTGTCAGCACCACAAATGCGTGTAATTTCTTCATTGTGCGCAAAGGTCAGGTCTGGACCAGCACCGGTGATTACTGCATGAACGGCGTCACACGCCAAAAGGTGATCGATCTGTGCCATGCAAATGACATTCCCGTTTTCGAGAAAAATTTCTCGCTTTATGAAGCCTATAGCGCAGACGAGGCTTTCTTGACCGGCACTTTTGGCGCCCAAACAACCGTCTCACAAATCGACGGCAAACAAATCGGAACCGGAACAATGGGGCCTATGACCTTGCGCCTACGCGGCCTCTACAAAAAACTGATCGAGGAGGTCACGCAAGCATGACGCCAAAGCATGTCGCTGTCATCGGTGGTGGCATCGTTGGCGTCTCGACCGCCATCTGGTTGCTGCGCGCCGGGCAATCCGTGACACTTATCGATCGCGGCGACCCCGAGGGGCGCGCGAGTTTCGGCAATGCGGGCGTTCTGGCCTCGGCCTCTGTCATCCCAGTGACGATGCCCGGCATGTTGCAAAAACTGCCCAAGATGGTTTTGGATTCAAGCGAGCCGTTGTTTTTGAAATGGTCCTATCTGCCAAAAATAGCACCATGGGCTTTGCGCTATTTGGCGCAGTGCAGCCCCGATAAAGCACGGCGTACGGCCGCGGCGCTTCAGCCCATCCTTAGCGACAGTCTGGAAGATCACCGCGCCCTTTCTGCGGGGACGCACGCTGCCGCGCGGGTCCATGAGACGGATTTTGTGTTCCTTTATAAG
>JBLIGH010000062.1:0-11133 GCA_047636855.1 Pseudorhodobacter sp. | reverse complement strand
ATCCTCGGCGTGATCAAGAATGGGGCGCCAGCGCTTGGCCAGCTCGTCAAACGCCTGTTCAACCAGACCAGCGGGGCGCTGTGGCCACGGGTACATATAAGGCCATGCCAATGCGCCCGAGAACGTCGCATGCGCGCCGATCCCTAGATGTCTGGACGCCGAAAGCGCCTTTTTCACCTGATCAACCGCCCATTCCTGACGCTCTTTGGGGTTGGCGCGCACGTGCTCGGCGGCAAATCCGTCAAAGGCCACGTCATAGGCCGGATGCACAGCGACAAGTTGGCCCTGAAGATGCGTCGACAGCTCGGTCACCTCGACGCCGTTGGCTTTGGCCTGACCCGCCCAATCGTCGCAATAGCCTTTTGAGGTCGCGGCCTTATCCAGATCAAACAATCTGGCATCCCAGCTGGGAACCTGAACGCCCTTATAGCCGCAGTCAGCGGCCCATTTTGTGATGGCATCCCAAGAGTTGAACGGTGCTTCATCCCCTGCAAATTGCGCCAAAAACAGCGCCGGACCTTTGATCGTTTTCATTGACCTTCCCCCCTTTATCAAACGTAGCGGTTAACAATATTCTCCAGCTTTTCTTGTTGCCCGGACACGGGCTGCGGGTTGAGGCCCCTCGCCTCGGCCTGCGCCGCGATGCCATCAAGGGTTGCCCCTTCGGCCAGCATGGCTTGTGCGCCGTCTGTCTGCCAACCGGCATAGCGGGCACGGCGCGGCCCCTCCAAGGCCTCGTCCGCGATCATGGCATGCGCCGATTTCAGCCCGCGCGCGCAGATATCCATCCCGCCGACATGGGCGGCAATCAAATCGCTGGCATCCAGCGACTGACGGCGCAGTTTGGCGTCAAAATTCGTGCCGCCGGTTTTGAACCCACCCGCCATCAGGACTTCGTAATAGGCCAAAGCCGCTTCAGATGGCGAATTCGGGAACTGGTCGGTGTCCCACCCAGACTGATAATCGTTGCGGTTCATATCGATCGACCCAAAAATCCCCAAAGCCCGCGCCAAAGCAAGCTCATGTTCAAAGGAATGGCCCGCAAGGATCGCGTGGCCTTGCTCGATATTCACCTGCACTTCGCCCTCAAGCCCGAACCGCTTGAGAAACCCGTAAACCGTCGCTACGTCGTAATCATACTGATGCTTGGTCGGTTCTTGCGGCTTCGGTTCGATCAGAATCGCGCCTTTGAAACCGATTTTATGCTTGTACTCGACCACCATGCTTAAGAAGCGGCCCATCTGTTTCAACTCACGCTCCAGATTGGTGTTTAGCAGCGTCTCGTAACCTTCGCGTCCGCCCCAAAGCACATAATTCGCGCCCTCCAGCCGGTGGGTAACATCCATGCAGGCCTTAACGGTCGAGGCACAATAGGCAAACACATCCGGGTCAGGGTTGGTCGAAGCCCCCGACATATAGCGCCGGCTCGAGAACATGTTGGCCGTACCCCAAAGCAGTTTAGGGCCACCCTTCGCCATCTTCTCGGCAAAGTAATCGGCCATCTCATTCAGGCGCTTATGGCTTTCTTGCAGCGTGTCCCCTTCGGGGCGCACATCATGGTCATGAAAGCAGAAATACGGCACGCCAAGGATGCGGAACATGTCAAACGCATCGTCAGCTTTTTGCTTGGCCAGCGCCATCGTGTCGCCGCCAAACCACGGGCGATCAAAGGTCTTGCCACCGAACGGGTCGCTGCCATCCCAGACGAAGTTGTGCCAGTAACACACTGCAAAGCGCAGATGCTGCGCCATCGACTTATCGCCAAGCATCTCGGTCGGGTTGTAGTGCCTAAACTGCATCGGATCGGTGCTGTTTGAACCACCATAGGCAATGGGTGTAATGTCGGCGAAATATCTGCGCATCAGATGTTCTCTCTGCTAAAAATTCTCAGTCTGATTTTTCCGGCTTCGGCACGGTGCGGGCGACCTTCGGTCAAATCCCGCATGATCTTCACCGCCGCCACGACTGCCGATGTCGTGTCTTGATCCAACACCAGATCAATTGTCCCATCGCGCAGCCCGTCCCGGGATGTCGGCGTCAATTCGTGCACGATCGTGACGGGCTTCGGCGCGATCTGCCTGACCGCCCGCAAAAGCCCGCGATTGCCCGCCCCAATGGCATAAATACCGGCCAAGGGTTTTGAATTTGCGGCCTCCAGCACCAGCTTTTCAACACGCATTGCATCGTCTGCGCCCTCGACAGCAGGCAACAGCGTCAAGCCCGCAAACCGTTCCTGCATCACCATGCGAAACCCCATCAGACGTTCGTTATGGTCACGGGCCAATAGCGACCCTGCAATCATCAAGACCTCGCCTGCCCCTTTTATAAACCGGCCCATAAACTCGGCTGCGGTACGGCCCGCGGCAACGTTATCAAGACCGACATAGGCTTCGCGTTCTGAAAGAGGCAGATCAGCGACAAGGGTAAGCACTTTGACACCACCCGCACGCAAACGGGTAAGTTCTTCTTGAATTTCCGGGGCTTCGCTCGCCATCACCGCGACAGCGTCGCAGTCCAGATTGCGCAATGCGGCGACTTGACCCTGAACATCAAATGCCCGGGTCGGAATGATTTGAACCAAAACCTGCTCTTCCATCAGACGGTCGCGCTCTTGCTCAAGAGCCGAATGAAGAAGGGCTACAAACCCCGTATCGCCCGACGGCACGACAAAGCAAAACCGATAGACCCTGCGACGCGATAGGTTTGCCGCCGCCAAATTGCGCACATATCCGGTCTGAGCCACAGCCGTCTTAACCCGGGTCGCAACCTTGGCCGACACCCCACCGCGATTGTTCAATACGCGGTCGACCGTCGCCAGACTGACCTGAGCGGCGAGCGCCACATCGCGCACAGTTGGACCGTTCATAACTTCTCCATCATTTTTGAAAGTGTCGGTCAATTTCTGAGGTACGTCAATCAAAAAATTGGTGGCAATCCATCAATTTCGATTATACTAACGCCCTTCTGGAAGGATCTTGCTTTTTACGACCGCCAACGGCTCGGCTGTCAAACTCCGACGGTGGATTAACATTGTGAATTCAGTGCATTAAAGGGGTGGCACAAGCAAAAGCACCCAACCGACCCAAAAGCCCAAGATCTGGCCAGCCTTTTGTGGAGCGCTGAAACGCCATGGATCTGGTTCGATCTTAAGGTAAGCTCAGGCGCAAACCCAAACGTTACCCGCCTCAAATGCGGTGGAACTAGCCCCAATGGCGAAAGCCATCAACCGGTCCATCACAACCAAAACCCTTCAGATTAGACCCCAGGGTCGTGCGCTGTCGCTGCTGTTTGCTTTGTGCGGTTTTGCTGGCGCTCGCGCATCCGCCGCTTCAATTCTTTGGCGGCCATGGCATATCCACCATTCGCGCCATCGATAAAGTGAACGTGCTGGCTTTCGGCAAGATTGAACAGCAGGCACGTCATCAAGGCGTGGTCGGCGCGCCAGGTGCCATAGATCAGCCGACCGAGCCGGTATTCTTGCTCCAGAAACGCCTCGATCCTTGTGGCTTGCTCGGCACTGACGTCCAGCACCATCCGCAGCGAGCCGTCATACTTGCGGTAATCCGTGTTCGTTTTCAACTCATCCCGGTAGCGCGCGCCTTTGTAATCGCCGATCGTTATATCAAACCGCTCGCAAAAATATTGCATCAGGGCGGTGAAATATGCCCACAACGTTCGCCTAAGCCGGGTCGAGCGATGCGCCCCTGCCGCGATTTCAAGCGACAAACCGACGGGTGGAAAGCGGAATTTCAATGTGACGTCATGCGCCGGCGCATAGTTAGACACCTGATCATCAAGAATATCTTTGACGGCGTCCATCGTCTTGACGATCGCGTCGCCGCCTTCATTTAGCGGCAGCAAGATTGTCGTAAGCATCGTGCCGTGGCGCGCTTTCAAAGGCTCCCAGCGACAGGAAAGACCCTCGAGATTGGGCAATTCTTCGTTCGGATCTGGTATCAATGCATAGCCATTGCTGGCCGCGTCGGACTTCAGCCACTGATCTGCGGTCGTAGCCCCCGTGCCCGCGAACATCGCAAGATCATTGCCCGCAGACAGTTGGTATTTTGCGACAAGCGTATCGGCCCCAACAGATCGCAATGCGGACACGGGAATGGCAGCGGCCCGCAGCGCAAGACCAAAAAGCCGGAATGAGGCCGCTTGCAGCCGCTTCATCTCGCGGCATGCCGGATCCAACAAGTCAGGTGGTACGGCGATCAACCCACCATCGCCGCCAAAGGCGAATGGCAGTTTCACATCGCCGGCAATATTGAGGACGGCTGTAATCGAAGCGGCACCGACCATGTTGACGTTCTTGTACGCGCCTTTCTCGATAGCGCCGGTGGAATCGACCACGTCCGAGACCAACAAAACCCAGTCGTCCGGCAACGCGCGGTAATGATCCAAATCGGTTATTTCACCGAAATCCACAAAGGTGGATAACTGCGAATAGAACCTTAAAGTTGAGGGCTGATCTGACATCTCAGAACACTACACCATATAAACCGTCGAATTGACAAAAACCATAAGTGCAAAGCCCTGACACCCGCAATACTGGATCTGAAGGGCATGACCTCTTTGGGTGGTGTCACTTAAACCATCATTCACTGGCGGTCGCCACATTTACAATTGGGCCGCATTGCCCCGCTCCTTTCAACCAACCACAGACACCACCCGTTTCGAATTAAAATAAACGCCCGCTACTGCAGGGCGAAAGGGTTCAACAACAACACCTGATTGAGAAGGCAGGGGGCTTTGCGGAACCGTTGTCCGCCAACATATGCCTAGATGTGCCAGAGGCGGCGCTGGACAAGGAGCTGTTGGCACGCCCGAAAGCACGGCGTCATTCGCGTGGTCTGAGGCCACCAATTAAAGGCGCAGTCACGCCTCAGGCCTGAGTTTCGCAACAAGGCCCTGCCGATGGTTTCTTTGCAAAGCGATATGGCAAAAAGCCCCGTCGAGATCTCAGCTCACGTCTGCCTGTCAGCGCTAAAGTTGTTTTGATGCCGCCGCCAGATGGACAAGCCGTTTTGCGGCAACAAGGACAAAGGCGATCTACAGATCAATCCGCGCCGCGCCAAGAACAAGTTGGTTCGTCGCATTGTAAAAACCCAGCACATTCTCGGGTCCAACGGTCATCAAATCCACAGCTGAAATTGTCGCAGTAAGGGCTGTCTCGCGCGCCATGGTTTGCGCATCGCACACATTCGTGGTCGCGCCTGTCACAACAAAGCGAAAACCGTGCAGCCCAAAGCGCGGCACAGTGCTGATCGTATTGCAGCCACCGAAAAATCGCGCCTCTGCATTTTCAAAAGTCAACGTCAGTCCAAGATCAGCGGGCACCTTTGTCGTGCCAATCTGCGTGATCTGCCAAAGTCCCTGAACCTTGCTACGGGTGTCTGTATCACCATTGGACATGTTGGGCCTTTGTGTTTGGGGGCCGGTTTGGGGGCCGGTTTGGGTCAGAACGATCTGCGCCAGCTTAGAGACGTGCATGTCACAAGCCCAAGCGGGGCCAAGGCCTGCAGCGAAGACGAGTGAAAGGGCCTGTACATAGGAAATCATTGGGCACCACCGGACACCTTGTAAGGCTTAAGTGTCGTCGCAATGGGCAAATAGGTCAAGCTTTGTGCGCCACAGGCGTGTTTCCAAGTCAGCGGTCCGAAAAGCGTCGCGAGCCGTCAGGGTTGATCGCTTACTCAGACTGTCTACCATGGCCGAAGAAAATTTCAGTTGTGCCGATTCGGGCCGGACTTCGCGCAATGCTTGGTTATCGGCGCGGATATTTGGATAAATTTATCAAGACGCGGGCCAATGGCATATTTTTTTGCCGTTCTCGCTATTTTAAATACAAGATAGATGGGAGAGTCCCGTGAACCCTAAAATTGAACAAATTGAAGCTGCTGAAGCCGCCATCGTAACCTTCACCGCTGAAGAAGAGCGTATACGCAGCCGGGCCTTGCAAGACGGGATCATCGACGCACAAGAGCAAGCGGATCTTGACCGGGTGGCCGCCAAAATCGGCCAGTTGAGGAACGTCGTTCGAACCCTACGCGCAACGGTCGAGGAAAATCGGCGGATCTGGGACGCGCAACAGCCGTCGCGGGCCGAATGGACCGAACAGCTTATAACCCTTCACAGCGCCGCGAAGCCTGATCTGGCAGCGTTCGACACAGCCGAGACCGAGATGACGACAGCAGTCGCCGATCAAAGATGGGCAGACGCCACTCAGGTTTTGAACACGACGCTTGCGGCAATGGCCCCTGTCTATGCCGCCTATCTGGCAGAAGTTGCCGCATTGGTCGCGGTCGGTGGTGCGCCCGGATCGTCGCCCCCCGCACCCAGCGTAAATGCCGATCAAGATCAATGGACATCGGTTCAGGCCAGCTATACCCGGGCGATGACCGCGTTGGAACGTCATGTACAAGCCGGTCATGCCGTGATTGCGGCCGAGATTGCCACAACCAAAGCCAGTGCTGCGGCAGCGGTCGCCTTGGCCAATGGTGGCGATTTCGCCGCTGCCGTTACTGCAATGACGCCCTTGATCGCCGCCTGTGCCGCGACCGAGGATAGGGCACATGACGTGGCGCATTACAGCGCTGTGCGCCTGCATCGGGTCGGGCTTGTTGCGACATACCGAGGCAGCCTGACGGGTGACGCGGCGATTGACAGCCTGCAAACCGAAATAGAGACGCTTCTGGCAGACGCTCAGACTGACGCCGCCGCCGGAAAATTCGATGACGCCATTGCGAAGCTGGACAGAATACCGCCAATTTTCGACCGCAGTCGCGGATTGGACGATATGCGGGTTCAATATGGCACCCTAAACCCCGTGATCACTGCCGATATCGCCACGATTGACGCGACAGCAGCCGCAGACCGCGCGCTTCTTCAGGCGCAGATTGACCGGTTCAAGGCAGAGTTCGCAGCCGCTCAAATTGCGCAAACCAATGATTATTCCGTGTCAGTGCCAAGGCTGACAATACTGAATGCGGAAGTCGACGGTATCCTTACAATGATAGGGGACTCGGCGGCGTATACTGCGGCGCTGACGGCTTTTCAGGCAGGACTCGCAAAGATCGAACCCCATGCGGGTCGTATCGCGGTGGAAGAATTCTATCAGGCTAAATTGATAGACCGCGATCAAGCCGCGACAGATGCGGCATCGGCACGGTTTCCAGCCGCAAATGTTATACTCGGGCGGACTACATTGCCAAAATGGGATGCGCAAAAAGCCATCGCGGATGCTTATGTCACTTACCAAGCCAACCGTCTGGCGGCTCAAGCGATCATTGAAACCGTCCGGGCTTTGCCGAACACCGCGGATCTGATTGCGCAGGCCGATACCTTGATGGTGACCGCGACCAATCAAGCGGTTGCCAAGGATATTGCGGCAGCCGAAATCAGTGTTGCCGATGCCCAAGGACGAGCCCGCGACGCCCAGACAGCGTCAGAGGCTCAATCCGCCCTGACAGCGCTTCGTGATGACGCCGCATTGGATGGGGTCGCCGCTGATTTCCCGGCGGCATTGGCCGTTTTCACCAACATGCGGGCTTATGTTGTCGGTCAAGACAGCAGCGGCACATTCACGGCAGCGATTGCCGAGGCCGATATCCCCGTGAATGCCGCTCGGGCCGAAATCGGCGGCGGCACGCCCGACATCGCTGTGGTGCGCGCCAATTTGGACGCGGGCATCGCGGTCCTAGAGGCCGTGCTACCGCAAATCATCGCATATGGTTTGTTCCAGACGCATCTGGCAGCAGCGACAACGCTTTCAGCCGCCCTTTTGCCGCTAAGCGTCAGCAATGATGAGTGCATAAAACCAGCTATCGACGCCTGCAACGCCCTGATTGCAGAGGCCGTAGCATTCGCCCAAGCCCCCGGTCACGATTTTGTCAGTGCCGAGCGAAAACTGGCCGAAGCGATGGAGCGTGGGCGCATGGCGCAAGCGAATGTGACGCTCTACAGCTCTAATATCTCGCCGAACAAAGCCGCCATGACCACAGCAATCGCCACCATCAATGGCGCTGGGGCAAATATTGCGGCACGGATGGTTGCCACGATTTCGCGGCTCAACGATCTGCTGTCAGATATCACCGTCGCCATTGCGGCCGAGGATTTCACACTGGCCGCTGCCAAAGGCGTGGAAGGCGCAAGTGTGGCTGGCGCCGTCGTACAGGATGTAGCGATTTGCCAGACGATCGATGCAGATTATGCGACTTTCGTAACCAACCAGATTGGACGAATTCAGGGTGGGCAACCCGAAGTGGCAGCGGCGCTCGTGCTGGCGAATACGAACATCGTTGCATTTAACGCATCGATGGCTGCCGGATCTTACAGGAGTGCAACCCAAAGCATAAATGAAATAAGCTGGGCCATCGGCGACGGGGACATGGCGCTGGCGGGGGCGGCATTGTACAATCCGGCGCAAGCGACCGCACGCGCCAAGCTTGACGGTGTTGCAGCCCTGCGCAACCCTTCAATTGACGCGCGACTGACAGCCCTTGAGGACCGCTACACCGCTGCCGTGGCATTAGGTGCCGAGCCGCAATATACCACCGCCACGGCACGGATGGGCGAGATCGCCACAGATGCCGACACCCTGCTGCCCATAGCGCAGGCCTTTGCGAGTTACGATGCGGCCCGCATAGCTGCAGAGGCCAAGCTGCTAGAGGCAGAAGCCCACGCGCAGCTTGATGCAATTCAAACCATGGTGACCCTGCTACGGGCAAAATATGCCTCCGCCGAGCAACTTGCGAGCCAAGGCGACCCTGCGCGCGCGCAGACCATGATGGAAGAGGTCAAGACCGGTGCCGAAAATGCCATCGCCGATGCTGATAGTTCGGCCATTTTTGCCGGTATTGCAGAGGCCATCGGAGATTCCTCTTCCGACACAGGCGGCCCGACCTTCCTTCACATCGCGGCAGCTCGCAAAGCCTATGACTGGCAGGCGAGCAAGCCCAACGCCGCTGTGGCATCAGCCGAATTGGCCGAGGCGAATACCAAGCTGGCATTGGCCGAAAACGCGGCCACACCCCCGGCGGATCAGACAATTGCCCTGCAATCAGCAATGGATCTTGTGACGCAAGCGGGACAGATCATCAGCCAGCACGTGCTGCTGGTCGAGGCGCTTGCTGCTGCCCGCGCCCAAGTCGCAGCATTGCGTGCCCATCCGCAATCCGCCTATTTGGACACACAGCTTTCGGCCATGGAAATTGCCATTACCGACGTTGAAACCAGCGCCACCGATCTGGCCGCTTTGCCCGGTTGTTCGACGGATCTGCAGGCAATCATAGCAGATGTGCTGAACTTGCGCACGAAACTCGACGCGCAGGCCGAATACTTGACGTTGCGCGCCTCGCCAGATGTGGAACCGCGCCTCGCCACTCTTGAGGCCCATGCGCATAGCTATGCAATTCAACCGGATATCGCGGCAATACGCAGCAAACTTGCCGAGGCCGCGCGCCTGTCTGAAAGCTTCGATCCCGTGCCCGCCGTGGCCTTGCTTAACGAGGTCAAAACCATCGGCTTAGGCGCTTTTGTACTGGCCCAAATGCGCGATAACACTCCACCAACAGCCGCCGAGATCCAAGCTATTATTTCGAGCCCAGGCGGCGATGCCCAGCTTGACACCATGCTCGACGCGCTAGAACCCGATGCACAACGCGCGGTGCTCGAAATTGCATTCGAAGCGCGCTTTGGATGCAATTTGCAACAATTTGGTGCCAACAACCCCGGACTGCAGCAGCCCGGCCCCAACATCCGCCGCTTCTATGAAATCATGTCAGATTTGCCGCCGACGGATACGCTCGACAACGATAGCTTGCGCACATTCACCGACAGGCCAAACGCCCGCGGTGCCTCTGACTATACCGGAGGCAATGTGAAGGAAGTTGTGATGCGAGAAGGCGATGCTGTGCTGTCCAACTCTTACACGTTCGGAGCTGAGTATCAGGTTGGTGACGTTGAGGAAGACTGTGAGCCGACAAATGACGATCCGGTGAATTTCTTTTCCTGGAACACTTTGCACGAGGTGGGTCACGCGGTGGACGACCAGCACAGCTTCATGAACGGCAGGCAAAGCGGACCAGACTTTGGCGGCTGGACAGTCTATGGGGGGAACACGGCCCCGATCGCCACCGTACTTGCCGCACATTTCAACTACGATAAGACATATATTGAACAATCTATGGGGGAAAGGCTGGCGATTCCCGGCGCGGGGGGAAACCCCGCAGATATCGCGGCCACAACCCCCGAACCGCAAGGGTGTTCTGCCGAAGAATGGGAAGGGCGCCGCGTTACTTTCGGAGCATGGCTGGGCCGCGTTCGCGAACCGCGTCAGCCGTGGGCAAGCCAATCCACGGCACAGCAAATCGCCATCAACGGCGTCGTATTTCAGGAATGCTACACCGGTTCGTGGGTCAGCTACCAGTTGGCCGCGCGCTCGCGTGGTATGACGGCATATCAGTTCCGTTCGCCTGCGGAATGGTTCTCCGAGCTTTATGCCGCCTACCATTCTGGCAAGATAAAAGACACCCATCCCTCTGCCGAGTGGCTGAGCAAACTTGCGGGACCGGACGCGTAGACCAAAGGGAAACCATATGTCATTATTTCATACAATCAGTGTCAAATGCCCGTTTTGCGGCGAGGTTGCGCGCGTCTCTGCGGTGGGCAGCGTGAATGCCGACCGCAGGCCCGATTTTCGCGACGCCATCTTGGATAACAACTTTCAAGACACCACCTGCGAGGCGTGTGACAAGTCATTTCGATTGCAACCCGAATTCAACTATTTGGACGCAGGCCGCGGCCAGTGGATCGCCGCCATGCCTGCCGCGGGCTTTCCAGATTATCTTCGGTATGAAGACATGGTGACCGAGCTTTTCGCCCAAAGCTACGGCGCCAAGGCCCCGGCAGCAGCCCAGACCGTGGGTCAAAAGCTGGCCGTGCGCGTGACATTCGGCTGGCCCGCTATTCGTGAAAAACTATTGGCCAGCGCCCATGAGATCGACGACGTAGCCCTCGAGTTGATGAAACTTGATTTGCTGCGCAAACTGCCCTCAGCGCCCTTATCCCCGGGGATCGAGCTGCGCCTCGTCGATGTCACCGAAACCGAAATGGCATTTGTTTGGCTCAGGA
>JBLIGH010000061.1:0-11264 GCA_047636855.1 Pseudorhodobacter sp. | reverse complement strand
CACGGCAACAGTTGCGAGTCGTCAACTGATCAAAGCCCTACAGACTAGAATTTTATTCCGTCTTTCTGTAGGGTTAAAAAAAAAGAAACTGAGGCAGTATCCAAAAAAGGAGCCCGGGCAGTGAAAATTTCGGCAGTAAAAGGGGCCAAGGGCTTGGCCCTTGCAATTCTAGTTGTGGCCTTGGGATCGTGCGGTTTGCCCCGATCTGGCCCCAATAAAAAAGAAATCTTTCAGGGCTCGGTCCTGAAAAAAGGCGATGCATTCATCGTGGCTGTCAATAGCCGCGTCACGCGTGCCACCGCCATCAGCCCGGCACTTGGCTTTGGGTCCAACTTCCGCAATGCCGGTGTGATCGGCTCTGACACAATTTCCGCAGGCGATACGCTGGCGTTGACGGTGTTTGAAAACGTCAAGGATGACCCGCTATTGGGCAATACCGGGCAGCGCGTTTCCTTGCTGGATCAGGTGCAGGTCGATGGCGCGGGCTATATCTTTATTCCCTATGCGGGCCGCATCAAGGCCGCCGGGCAAACTCCGGAAGGGTTGCGCGACGCGATCACCCGCAAGCTTGACACCCAAACCCCAGACCCGCAGGTAACTGTGCAGCGCGTCGCAGGTGATGGCTCTACCGTTTCGGTTTCGGGCGCAGTTGGCGGCCAGGGCATCTACCCGATCGAGCGCCCGACACGCACCCTTTCCGCGATGCTGGCCCGCGCGGGCGGTGTTGCGATTGAGCCCGCCGTGGCCATCGTTCGCGTAAGCCGTGGCGGCCATACCGGGCAAATCTGGCTTCAAGATCTTTATGCGAATCCGTCGCTGGATATCGCTTTGCGTGCCGGCGACCGTATCATTGTTGAAAACGATTCGCGGGCTTTCGTCGCACTCGGGGCCACCGGCGCGCAAAGCCGGGTTGCCTTTGAGACGCAGACCCTTTCAGCGATCGAAGCCATTGCCCAAGTTGGCGGGTTAGCGACAGCGATTGCAGACCCGACCGGGGTTTTCGTATTCCGAAACGAACCGTCAGAGATTGCCAACGCCGTGCTTGGTCGCGGTGATCTGCAAGGCGATCAGCGTATGGTTTATGTGCTGGACTTGACGCAGCCGACTGGGGTGTTCGAGGCCCGTGATTTTCTGATCCGCGACGGGGATACCGTCTACGTCACCGAAGCGCCCTTCGTGCAATGGCAAAAAACCATCTCTGCTGTGACGGGGACCGCAGGCGCTGCCACATCACTCTCTTCCGCCGCCGGCGGTTAAATCGTGCCGCGGGGCGTGGTTGATAGCTTGGCCGCCAGGGGTGTTCCCCGGCGGCTTTTCTATTTCAATGCCGGATTTTTACGTCAAAAACGGCTGTCGCGCATGCTGGAACTTGCCGGGCATAAGCTGTGCCTTGGATTGCCCGGCGCAGGCGACGGCGTGGCTGTTTGGGGGCAAAGCCCTTATGCGCACCGCGGCGAGCGACTGGCGCGGCGCTTTGACGTTCCACTGGTCCGGCTGGAAGATGCTTTTTTACGGTCGGTACATCCCGGACGCACAGGCGCACCGCCTTTGGGCCTGATGGTCGACCCGGTGGGTGTGCATTTCGACGGGCGCACCACCTCTTTGCTTGAAACAATACTGGCAACCCATAATTTAGACAATTCGAACCTTATGGCGCGCTCTGTTGCCGGAATTGAACGATTAAAGGCGATGGATCTATCTAAATACAACATTCACGAAAGCACGGCTGATCTGCCAGAGCACGGTTTTATACTGGTGATCGACCAAACGGAAGGGGATGCCTCGTTGCGGTGCTGCAATGCTGGGCGCCCTCGGTTTTTGGAAATGTTGGCACGGGCGCGGGCGGAAAACCCCGGGCAACGCATTGTCATCAAGTCGCATCCCGAGACGATGCAGAACTTGCGCGCCGGGCATTTCAAACCCGATGATCTTGGCCCGGCGATGCAGTTTATGACCGCCGCCGTTTCGCCTTGGCGCCTGTTGGAACGGGCAGCGGCGGTTTACACGGTCTCGTCCCAAATGGGCTTTGAGGCGATTTTGGTCGGGCACCGACCGCATGTGTTTGGCCTGCCCTTCTATGCCGGTTGGGGGCTATCGATTGACGAGATGCCCCTGCCCCGCCGTGGCCGCGCCAGAACTGCGGCACAGCTTTTTGCCGCCGCCATGATCCTCGCCCCGATCTGGTATGACCCGTGCCGAGATCGGCTTTGTCAATTTGAACAGGTTGTGGATCAGCTTGAGGCCGAGGTGCGCAGCTACCGGGAGGATCGGCGCGGATATGTCGCTTTGGGTATGCGGCTTTGGAAACGCAGTCGGTTGCAGGCAGTTTTTGGGAGGCAGCGCCCGATTTGTTTTCGGGATGATCCGGCGATGGCGCTGGCCGAGGCAGCAGCCCGAGAGTGCGACATGCTTGTTTGGGCCAGCAAGGAACCCGAAGAACTGGCCAGCCCTGATGTTTTTCGCGGCGTGATCCGGCGGGTGGAAGATGGCTTTTTGCGCTCGCGCGGTTTGGGTGCGGAACTGGTGCCGCCGCTAAGCCTCGTTAGCGATGATTTGGGGATTTACTATGACCCGAGCCGCGAAAGCCGCCTTGAACGGCTGATCGCACAAGGCATTGCGCCGTCAGAGCGCACCCGTGCGCTGGAATTGCAAAAGCAGCTGATTGCGGCGCGGCTCAGCAAATACAATCTTGGCGGTGCGGCCTTGCCGGAAATGCCAAAGGGTCACAAAATCTTGGTCCCGGGCCAGGTAGAAGACGATGCCTCTATCCGGCTTGGCGCAGGGACCGTGCGGCACAATCTGGCGCTGATCAAAGCAGCACGCGCAGCCAATCCCACTGCTTTTTTGATCTACAAACCGCATCCGGATGTGGAGGCGGGCCTGCGCCCCGGTCAAATCGCGCCCGAAACATTGGCGGGTTTCGTCGATCATATCGCACAGACCGCCGACCCTATCGCCTTGATTGACACGGTGGACGAGGTTTGGACCATGACCTCGCTTTTGGGGTTTGAAGCCTTGTTGCGCGGGAAATCCGTGACCTGCCTCGGTGCGCCTTTCTATGCGGGCTGGGGCTTAACCACGGATCTGGGGCCTATTCCGCCCCGTCGCAGCGCGCTTACGCCAAAGCCCGATTTGGCAACACTGATCCATGCAAGCCTTATCGCCTATCCCCGCTATTTTGACCCGGTCAGCCGATTACCCTGTCCGCCCGAAGTTGCGGTGGAGCGGTTGAGCAGCGGCACTTTGCCGCCACGCTCTGCGGTAAACCGGGTTTTGGCCAAACTACAGGGCCATTTTGCAGGCTATGCCGCACTTTGGCGCTGAGGCTGATCAGTAGATATAGCGAATCTGATCGGCCCAATACCGCTCCATCCGTTTAAGCGATTGGTTGATGTCTTCCATCCCCTCTGGCCCGATAATGCCGCGCTTTTCAAAGCCGTCGGCATGGCGCGCGAACAGTTCGTTCAACATGCCACGGATCATCCGGCCCTTTTCCGTAAGCTTGACCCGGACCGAGCGGCGGTCAATTTCCGATCGTTGATGGTGCATATAGCCCAGATCAACCAGTTTCTTCAGATTATAGCTGACATTTGAGCCTTGGTAATAGCCGCGCGATTTCAATTCGCCTGCCGTCACTTCGTTTTCGCCAACATTGAACAGCAGCAATGCTTGCACCGAGTTGATCTCGAGAACGCCGAGACGCTCGAATTCATCTTTGATGACATCCAGCAAAAGCCGGTGCAGCCGCTCGACCAGTGCCAGACTTTCCAGATAGCCCGCGATGAGTGCCTTTTGTGACCCATCCAGTAGATTTGTGTGTATCGTCATTTCAGTCTCCGCCCCAAGGGTGTGATGGGGGCAGAATCAGCACAAAACACAAACATTCCGTAAACTCTTGGCATATTCGCTGTAAATTAGCGGCAAAGGGCGCAGCTAACTTGAGTCAAATCTGACGAAACCACCTGCAAGACGCCTTAACGGGCCAGTCTTGCGCGGGCGAAGGTGCTGATCGTTCCAACGAGGCCCGCGTAATGTGCGGGTGGTACCGCTTGCCCCATCATCCAAGGCAAAAGATCCGTGTCATTTTCCCAAAGCAAACGGTCAAACAGCACCAGATCTGCCTCGCCCATCCCGGCGAGTGCCACATCCGAAAACGGGCCCAAAATCATATCCATCTCTTTGGTGCCACGCCGCCAAGACCGCATGCTCATCCGCTTTAGACGGGCCTCAGTCGTCTCGATCACCTCATTCATATAGCGCCCTCTCGCCCCAATTTACGCAGGCGCTTTTCGAGATGACCCATGTCTTGTGCCAATGCCAATGCTTTGGCGCGCATACGTGCCAAGTCTTCCAATGCCATCCGCAGATCGCCAGACATTTCGGCCTCTGAATGCGGGCCATCCAAGCCTTCGCCAACACCGGTCAACAGCCAAGGCATCGAGACGTTGAGCATTCCGGAAATCATTTGCAGGCGGTTGCCGCGTGGCTCTGACCGGTCCTCTTCCCAGGCTTGAATGCTGCGCACTGCAACGCCAAGCTTACGGGCAAAATCGGACTGACCTAGCCCCATGGCTTCTCTTGCGCCAGCCAGCCTGTCGCCAAAAGTTGCGGCCTCTGCGCTGTACCATTCTTTTCCATCTTGTTCTGTCATCTGTTCGAACTGCCTTTTAATTGCTTGATCGCCATTGCCCTCCATCCTAAGACATATGGCCGGAACATACAATTCGGGCGTGCGCATTACCGCCCTTTAAAGGAGCCCTAAGATGGCCTTTCTGTCTGATACTCTTGCCCGCGTGAAGCCGTCACCAACGATTGCCGTGACCACAAAAGCCGCGGAATTGAAGGCAGCGGGAAAAGACATCATCGGGCTGGGCGCAGGCGAGCCTGACTTTGACACGCCGCAAAACATCAAAGATGCGGCGAAGGCTGCAATCGATGCGGGGCGCACGAAATACACAGCCGTCGACGGCATCCCCGAGCTGAAAAAAGCGATCTGCGCCAAGTTCTTGCGCGAAAACGGGCTAACCTATGCCCCCAACCAAATCAGCGTCGGCACCGGCGGCAAGCAGATCTTGTACAACGCGCTTGTGGCGACCTGTAACCCCGGCGACGAGGTGATCATTCCAGCCCCCTATTGGGTCTCGTACCCCGATATGGTGCTGTTGGCCGGTGGCACGCCGGTTTGTGTCGCCGCAGGGATCGAGGCGAATTTCAAGTTATCGCCCGCGCAACTGGAAGCTGCGATTACGCCCAAAACAAAGTGGTTCATTTTCAACAGCCCCTCGAACCCAACCGGGGCTGGCTACACTTGGGACGAGCTGAAAGCGCTGACCGATGTGCTGATGCGCCACCCGCATGTTTGGGTGATGACAGATGATATGTACGAGCATCTGGTGTTCGATGATTTCGAATTCTGCACCCCGGCGCAGGTGGAGCCCGGCCTTTATGACCGCACCCTGACCTGCAATGGCGTCTCCAAGGCCTATGCTATGACCGGTTGGCGCATTGGCTATGCAGCCGGCCCTGCCGCGCTGATCAAAGCGATGGGGACGATCCAAAGCCAAAGCACCTCTAACCCGTGCTCTGTCAGCCAATATGCCGCTTTGGAGGGTCTGACAGGCCCGCAGGAATTTTTGGCGCAAAACCGGGCGCTGTTTCAGCGCCGCCGCGATTTGGTGGTCGCAATGCTGAATGCAGCCAAGGGGATTACCTGCCCGACACCAGAAGGCGCGTTTTATGTTTATCCCGACATTTCCGGCTGCATCGGCAAAACCAGCGCCGCTGGTACCAAAATCACCGATGACGAGGCTTTTGCCACCGCTTTGTTGGAAGAAACCGGCGTCGCAGTGGTGTTTGGAGCGGCCTTCGGGCTATCGCCAAACTTCCGCGTCAGCTACGCTACTTCTGATACGGCCTTGAAAGAGGCGTGTTCGCGCATTCAGACATTTTGCGCAGAGTTAGTTTGAAGCGGGGGATTTATGGCGGGTGAACTGCCTGATTATTACTTCAGGGTACGTGAAAATGGGGCGCTGGTGTTTCGGGTTGATACCGAAAACCGCCAGCGCCGTATCGAGATGGACCAGATTGCCACGATCAATATCCGCAATGGCGAGGTAAAGCCACAAGGCGACCGAACGCTTAACACCGAAGATCTGGCGGCTATCCGCGGCTGGATTGACACGCGCACCCATCAACTGGCCGCGCGCGATATCGACGACATTTTGCGCGCCGTTGACCATATGAACCTGACGGCACATTGGGCGCAGTCACGTGCAACGGACGAACAGCTAGAGCAAGTGACAGACCCGCTGCTTTTGGCAATGCATGATTTACGTTCGGTTCTGGTGCGCCGAAAATCCGACCGATTGCTGAAAGAAACCGCCGACTAAAACGAGACCGGCGACGATCGCGCAATCCGCTGTTTCGCGACCCAGATTTGTCCCTCAAACTGTCCGCTTGCATTTGCCCCGTTGAAGCCGCCAGAAAAAAGGATCAAATACAGTCTGAACAGATTTTGAGGGACCCAATGCTGAACGCAGATGTAGCTAAACGGCGCGACAACGCAATCTCGCGCGGGGTTGGCATGATGACGCAAATCTACGTCGATCATGCTTTGAATTCTGAAGTTTGGGATATCGAGGGAAATCGCTACATCGACTTTGCTGCCGGGATCGCTGTGGTGAATACCGGGCATTGCCACCCGCGCGTGATGGCGGCGGTGACCGAACAGATGAGCCGCTTCACCCATACCTGCCATCAGGTCATGCCCTACGAGCCCTATATCCGGCTGGCGGAACGCCTGAACGCCGCTGTCCCCGGCAATTTCGACAAAAAGACGATTTTTGTGACCACGGGGGCTGAAGCCTGTGAAAACGCCGTCAAAATCGCGCGTATCGCCACGGGTCGCAATGCGGTGATCGCGTTTGGTGGCGGGTTTCACGGCCGGACTTTCATGGGCATGTCCCTGACCGGTAAGGTCGAGCCTTACAAAAAAGGGTTTGGGGCAATGATGCCGGATGTGTTCCACATCCCCTTCCCGCAAGATGTGCATGGGATCTCGACCGCCGATGCGCTGGCCGGGCTGACAAAGCTGTTCAAGGCCGATCTGGACCCTGCCCGCGTCGCCGCGATTATCTTTGAGCCGGTGCAGGGCGAAGGCGGGTTCTACCCGGCCCCGGCCGATCTGATGCGTGCCATCCGCAAGCTGTGCGACGAGCATGGCATCGTGATGATCGCCGACGAGGTGCAAACCGGTTTTGCCCGTACCGGCCATTTGTTTGCCATGGAAGGCTATGATGTGGCCGCCGATCTGACGACGATGGCCAAGGGTCTTGCCGGTGGCTTGCCGCTGGCTGCCGTCACGGGCCGCGCCGATCTGATGGATGCGGCCAATCCGGGTGGTTTGGGCGGCACCTATGCCGGCAACCCGCTGGGCATTGCCGCAGCCCATGCCGTGATGGATGTGATCGAGGAAGAAGGCCTTTGTGCCCGTGCCAACGAGCTGGGCAGCCGGCTGAAACAGCGGCTAGAATCGATCCGGTCAACCACGCCCGAGATTGTTGATATTCGCGGCCCCGGCTTCATGGTTGCGATGGAGTTGGCAAATGTTGGAACCGGTCAACCAGACCCCGATTTCACCAACCGCGTGCGGCTAGAGGCGCAAAAGCGCGGGCTGATTTTGCTGACCTGCGGCGTTTACGGCAATGTGATCCGCTTTCTGGCCCCGATCACCATTCAAGATGCAATCTTTGCCGAGGCAATGGATATTCTGGAAGCCGCCGTTCTGGCAGCGCGCCAAGGGTAACGAGGCCGCGATCTTGAAGCTGAAACGTGGCGCCAGCACCTTGCCGAACCGTGCTGGCGCCCAAACCGCCTAACGCTTGGCAATCGCCGCCCGCTTCGCTATCACGCGGGCTTTGGGGCCAGACAGGCAGAATGATGGCAAGCGTCGCACAAGGATCAGAACCGGGGATCGTGCTGGAAGCTGCGGGGTTCGCGGTCACTGGCACCCGTATCTTATCGGACCTCACGCTGCGACTGACGCAACAGCGTATCGGGATCATCGGGCGCAACGGTTCGGGGAAAACCACGTTCCTGCGGCTGATCTCGGGCTTGGTGACCCCAACGCAAGGCACGGTCAGGGTCGCGGGCATTGACCCTGCCAAGGACCGCAAAGCCATGCTGTCACGGCTGGGCATTTTGTTTCAAAACCCCGATCACCAGATCATCTTTCCCACCGTCGCAGAAGAGCTGGCCTTTGGTCTGCGCCAACAGGGGCAAAGCAAATCCGAGGCGGCAGCGCAGGTTACCGGCCTTTTGACACGCCACGCGCGCAGCCATTGGGCAAACCAACCCGTGACCAACCTGTCACAGGGCCAGCGGCATTTCTTGTGCCTTTTGGCGGTGCTGGCGATGCGCCCCGAAGTGATCTTGTTGGACGAACCCTTTGCCGGGCTGGACCTGCCCACCCAAATCCGTTTGGCCCGCGAACTGGCCCAGTTGCCACAACGCTTGATCACGATCACCCATGATCCAGCCGCTTTGCAAAGCTATGACCGGGTGATCTGGCTAGAGGCAGGCCAGGTCCGCGCCGATGGTTCGGTCGATCAAGTGGTCCCGGAATTCACCGCCGAAATGGCACATTTGGGGGCGGCGGATGCTGACACTGACCTCCCCGATTGAAACGCCACTGCACCGCTTGCGCGCGGGCTGGAAGCTGGCGGCACTGGCCATAGCGACCCTGCTGATCTGGCCGCTGCGCGATCTGGCCTTGATCGGTGTGGCAATGCTGGGCGTTGCCGGGATTTACGGCGCATTGGGCTGGGGGTTTGCGCGGCACGGCGCGCGGATGCTGCGCCCGCTTTGGCCCTTTATGCTGATCCTTGGGCTTTGGCATGGCTGGACCGGCGAATGGGCCGCGGGCTTGGGTGTCGCCGGGCGGATGATCACCGCGATTGCGCTGGCCAATCTTGTGACCATGACCACGCGGCTGGATGATCTTATTGCGGCGTTAGAGTGGTTGACGGCCCCTTTGGCGCGCTTGGGTCTGTCGCCCAAAGTGCTGGCCGTCTCGGTGGCGCTTGTGGTGCGGTTCACGCCGGTGCTGATGGACAAGGTCACGCAACTGATGCAGGCATGGCGTGCGCGATCGGCGCGGCGTGCAAATTGGCGTGTTGTGCTTCCAGCGGTGCTGATTGCCCTTGACGACGCCGACCATGTCGCCGAAGCCCTGCGCGCACGTGGCGGGCTGTAAGCTTGCGATAATCGGATCAATCGGAGACCCAGATGGAAAAAAATGTAACCTATATCGCCTTGTTTGCCGCCCTGATTGCGGTGCTGGGACTGGTGCCGCAGATCACACTGGCAACCGGGGTTCCGATCACCGCGCAATCGCTGGGGGTGATGCTTTGTGGCACCATTTTGGGTGCGCGGCGTGGGTTTCTGGCAGCCTTGCTGTTCATCGCGCTCGTCGCCCTTGGCCTGCCCCTGTTAAGCGGCGGTCGCGGCGGTTTGGGCGTGTTTCAGGGGCCAAGTGTTGGCTTCATCATCGGCTTTCCCATCGCCGCTTTCGTGACGGGTTTTATCGTTGAAAAATCGAATGTGGATTTGGGCGCTGCAAGCTTTGCCGGGGCGGTGCTTGGCGCTGTTGTCGTGCTGTATCTCTTTGGGATTTCCGGCATGGCGATCATGTTGGGCAAAAGCTGGCCTGCCGCCGCCGTTCTGGTCACAGCCTATATTCCGGGCGATCTGGTCAAATGTGTGATGGCGGCTTTAATCACCCAAGGCCTTGCCAAGATCCGACCTGCGGCTGTGCTGTCGCGCCCCTGACCGGTGCCCGCGCGCGGGGCTGAAACCAGCGCGCGGGACCTTTTTTTTCAAGGCAATAGGTAGTCTGCGAAAACCGGGTAATGGTCGGTTGGCCATTCACCCCTGAACTTTTGCCGCAACACATATGGCCCCGCCGCGCGTTTGAGATTGGCCGTCGATCCCAAGTGATCAATCGCACCAAACAGGCTCAGCCCGCGATTAAAATGATAGGTCGAGCCCGCCACAGGCGCAAAGCGCAGACCACCCTCTTCCAGATGAGCCACAGGGCCAGCGCCCGCGCGATTATTCAGATCCCCGACCAGAAACACCGGCGCACCAGCCGCAATCACTGGCGCCATGCGCGCCCGCACAAGTTGCGCCGATCTGGAGCGGTTAGCGCGGCTCTTATATTCAAAATGCACATTGTAGACATAGAATTCCGGCCCGCCGGTTTGCGGCGCAAACTTCGCCCAAGAGGCAAAAGCCGGAAATGAGCCATTGAACGTGCGCGAATAGATCACGTCCGGCGTGTCCGAGAAAAAGAACCAGCCCTGATCCATCAACCGCATTGCCGCTTTGCGGTACAAAATCGGCTGCGTAGAGGGAAAGACCCGGTAATCGCCAACAGCCGCTGCGGCATAATCAGGGTTTTGAGCCAGCACATAATCCAATGTCAGGTTGACCGAGCCGTTATCGCCGCGTGCGAAACTCTCCATCTCTTGAAACGCGATGACATCGGCACCGACGGCTTTGAACGCATCATCCAGTGGCGCTTTACGGCGGTCCCAGTCATCGACCGACCATGCGCCGCTGGCCTGCCCCAGCAAGATGTAATGCACGTTATAGCTGGCAATTCGCAACGCGCCCTCCGGCTTGGTCACGGGCGACGCGGTACCGGAATTCGACATATGCAGCGCACAAGCCAGCAAGCTGATCCCAAGCCCAAACAGACCCACCACATTCAGCGACCTGCGCATCCAACCCATTCGCCACCTCTTTGCACAATCGCCGCGACGCTAACCGCGCAGGGTCAAAATGCGTAGTCCCCAAGTCTACACATTTACGTTGATGCGAAACATTTGCGTTGATGCGATGTTCCGGGGCTTTCAGCGACTTGCGCCACCCTGCCGATCCAGAACCCAAAAAGCCCAACACGGGGCCAAGGTAATTCGGCCCAACCGCCAAAAGGCTTGGTTTCTGGCCGCGAAAAATACGGGCACTACTTTTTTCAATACCGCAAGGCCGTCACGCGACCTGAAACCCAATGCCTCGAACTGCAACCAAATCCTTGATGTTCTGAACGAAATTCTGTTTAAAATTCGCCTGTTAAGCTGCACCTTTCACAATGTTCGCCCGGCAGGTTTATTTGACCGCAGCCCTAGGCACCCAAAGCCCCAGCCCGAAGGATACCTTAGGCACGCCTCCGGCCTATTGGCTTCCGCGCATGCGGCGCGTAT
>JBLIGH010000060.1:0-11294 GCA_047636855.1 Pseudorhodobacter sp. | reverse complement strand
GGTTCGGGTATTTCAGGCCAAGGACAATCTCGCGGATGGCCGGGTGCAAGATCGGGACGTACATCGTTGCCCCAAGCGACATTGCCTCACCCATGTCAGACAACTCGGTGGTCATCGGGGATGTCGGGATCAGGGGTTGGGTCAACACGTGATAGGCTCCTTTTAGGGTCGTTTGTGCGTGGGATCGTTTACGATGCCAGCGAATCAAGGGCTTGCAGCATCCGCAATGATAGTGACAGCCCGGTAGGGAAACAGGGGCGTTTTTGGGGTCTCGACGGTGACCGAGCGTTCATGCGCCAGATGTCGCAAACCGTCTAGATCGGGATCATCACCCGCCGCCACCAAAATCCGTTCAGGGGCGCGTCGCAAGACGGCGCGGGTCGCCTCGGCAATGCCCGGCTTGATGCGGTTGCGGTTCGCGATGCCATGCTGTTTTGCAATCGCATCGATCACGGCGCAGGCGGTCTGCCGAATGTCGTTAGGGGCGTCGGGCAGTAACGGCGCACCACCCGCAAGTTCCAACTGCATATTCGCTGAAATCAAGTCCACGAACCGGCGCGAAACGTCATGGCTTGCAAGGTTTTGCAAATCCAGCGCTGCGTGAAATTCGCCCGGCAGCACCAGCTGATCGTTCAGGATCGACCGGCTGATCAGCCCCGACACCGTGCTGCCCAGAATGCCCGAGGGGATCAACCAATCATGGTGCCCTGCGGCCAACCAAGCCCTGCCCGCCGGATCGGCCAGAACCACCATGCGCGGCTGCAGCTCTGGCCAGTGCGAAAGCGTCTGTTCTAACTCGGCGGCTATCGCCCCCTTACCGGTCCATCCGTCGACGAAAAGAACGCCCTGAGGTGGCCTTTGCCCCAGCACATGCGCCATTGCCACAGCATCAATCCCGCGGTCACGAATGATCGAGATGCCGAAATGCACGCAGTCACGCCCAAGCGATGTCAGCCCGCGTTGCAAAAGCACACCCAGCGGCACACCGGCCCGAACAAGGCTGCACAGCGTGATCGGCCCATCGATCCGGGCATCAATTGTGCGAACCAGTTGCGCCACTTCACGCGCCATCCGTGCGCCGTGGCGCGACAATGCCGTCTCGAAAATCGCCATATAGGCAGCACTCGGGGCGCTCTCGGGTGAGATCATCTCGGAGTAGTGCCGCAGCCCTTGCTGGATCAACGGCTCTTTCGCGGCGGGCTCGACATAAAGCCGCGCTGCTGCCTGCGGACCTATCGGCGTCAGCAAGAATGTGACGTCATCAGCCTTGTAGCTGCCGGAAAAATTCGGCTGCCCCCTCATGGCACAAGCTCTGCTATGGCACGGTCAAGCTGTGATCCGGTCGGGGTCATCCACAGATCGCAAAGCCGCATGAACTCAAGATCGCTGCTGCTGTCGCCCATCCCGATGGCCAAGACCGGGCCGGCCTGGCGCATCCTTGCCAAGACAAAACGGGTCGCCGCCGCTTTCGAGATGCCCGGCGGGATCAGCGCCAAATTATTGCCATTCAGATGAAGACGCCAAGCCCCCGTTACCGTTTCACGCAACAGCGGTGCGATCTGCGACAACGCCGTTTCGGGTGTTCCGGGTTGGACCTTCACGACAGCATAGACCCCACCGCAAGCAGGTTCCTCGACCAGCCAAGTGCGGACTTCAGCGCCGATATTGGCAGCCAAGCGGTGGGCATGATCTGGCAAACCGCCAAGCGCCTCGCGGTGCGGCGCAAGTGTCGCCAGAACACTATCTTGCCATTCTGGGTCCGCCGCGCCATCGGCATCAAGGATCACCGCGCCGTTTGCCACGATGGCCGGACCGCCAAAAAGCAGCGCCACGCGCGAGAATGCCTCGGAGCCTCGGGCCGTGACCGGAACCGCGCGGTCAAGATCGACCCAGCCTGACAGCGCCGCCTGCGCTTGGGTCATTAGCCCGTGCTGCCCGTTCAGCGCTTGTGCCACCTGAACAGCCCCTGCCATGTCGGTCTGGCTGATCTTGCGCGCGGTCTGAAACAAGGTATCGTCAAGATCGGTGAATATCGCGATGCGGTGGGTCATTGACCTGCGGCCTCCAAAACAAACTTGGTGGCAGGTGCCACGTTCCGCGTCAGTTCTGCAAGATCGCGGCGATCATGAAAAACCGCGCCTTCAACGACATCCGATCCGAGAGCCGCCAGCAGCGCAGGGTCAATTGCCGTCAATGCCGTGTCGACACATAAGATAACGCGGTCCACCGAATTCGGATCGACGTTGTAAAGGTAATTCGTAATCCCCAATCCTTCGTGGTCGCGAAACACGTAGCCCCGCAAAATCGCATGCCCGGGCAAGATCGGCGAGCGGGTTGTCGAACCGAACCGCACGTCATGGCCCAGCTGCTCTAGCGCTTCGGCCAGCAAGAACGGTTCCCAGACATGCTCGCCGGTGCCGATGACCAAGATCCGTGCAGGCTTTGGCCCGATCGCTTCGCAAAGGCCCTTTGGCATAGCGCATGCCGAGCGGATGGACCGCCCCAACCGACCGTCATCATCCCGGCGGAACGGGCGTACCGCGCCCTGACGCAGCAAATCGGCATCGGGCAGCGTGCGCACCGGTGCCATTGGCGCAGGCGTCCAGCGATAGCTGCCCCGCACCAACGCGCCGCGTGTCACGGCGATATCCGGGCGGTGCGGCAACAGGCGATCGCCCGCAGGACCGGACCAATCGGTCAGCACGGCCGTGTGCACATGGGCAATCCGGTCAAGGCCCGCGTTCACCAATCCTGCGGCCAGATTGCGGAAGGTGTCACCTGAACTTGCCTCATCATCGACCATCACCAATGTCTGTGCGCCGCGCAGCATTTCAAGATCGACGGGGTGCTGCGGCAGATGCACAAGATGATCCGAGGCATGGCTGTGCTCTTCGCGAAATGTTGTCAGAAGCGGGCCACCCAACTGCGCCCGCGTCGTGCTGACAAAGACCGCATCTTCGCGACCTGTCCGCGCGATCCAAGCGTCATGCACGCCTGCACCAAGGCCTACCGCCGTCTCGGCCATGCCCGTCATCACGACAGGCCCCGGCAAATCCGCAGGGATCGTATCGGCCATGCGTGTGAAGGCCGCGCGCATCACGGCCGGCGAGACAGGGATGTGCCGCCCCAGCACATGCGAAACGAATAAGAACGAGCGGCGCGGGTTGTTGCGTTCGCCGAAACCGAAGATCGGCAGATCACCGTCACTGGAATATGTGACATCCAGCCGCCCGGTTTCCAGGACGCAGGCGGCCTTATCCGGGGCCGTTCTCATGTTTTCAGATTTGTACATTTCATCTTTCCGAGCGACGCCATCCCTCTTGTTTCCAAACATTTTCTACTTATCTGGTAACCGAGAGAACAGGATCAAGGCCTGACCAATCGAACGTCTGCTAATTCGCAAATCAGGTAACGCTGGCTATGCGGGCTTACCACCGCTGGCTGTATCACCAAATCTTGGGAAGAACAGTCGGGTTCATCAATTCCGACCGGAATGTCTGTCCAGACACCGGCAATATCAAAACAGGGGGCACAATGGCCATATCACTTTCCAAGGGTCAGACAATCAGTCTGGCGAAGTCCGGCGGCGGGATCACACGCCTGCATCTTGGTCTGGGTTGGGACCCGGCCGTCAAGAAACAGGGCTTTCTGGCTAAGCTTTTGGGCGGTGGCGGTGGCGGGGACATCGATCTTGACGCGTCTTGCATTGTCTATGACAGCAACAAAACCGCGATCGACACCATCTGGTTTCGGCAACTGAAATCCACGGACGGATCGATCGTACATACGGGCGACAATCTGACCGGTGCAGGCGACGGCGATGACGAAGTGATCAAGGTTGATGTCGGCGCTATGAACCCGGCAGCAGCACATCTGGTCTTTCTTGTCAGCTCGTTTCGGGGTCAGACGTTCGACGAGGTCGACAACGCCTTTTGCCGGATTCTGGACGATACCAACCGCAGCGAGCTTTGCCGCTATACCCTTTCGGAAAAAGGTCGCCACACTGGTGTTGTGATGGGTGTTCTGTCGCGCAATGGCGGGGGCTGGGACTTCAAAGCCGTAGGTGCGCCTGCCGATGGCCGTACCGCCGAAGATATGGCCGCGGCCGCAGTCCGCCATATTTGACACGACCCGAAGGGAACCTGCCATGGAACTGACCAAGGGTGCAAATACCGCTCTTCCTTCCGGTCCTATAACCGTTACGGCCCGTTGGTCCGGCCTTGCGTCCGGTATTGAAGACGTCGACGTCAGTGCCTTTTTGCTAAAGGCCGACGGCAGGGTTTCAAGCGACGAGGGCATGGTTTTCTACGGCCAGCGCAAATCGGCGGATGGCGCGGTTACGATCCCTGCGCTGTCGCGTGACAACATGACGGTGCTGACGGTTGATGCCGCAAGGCTCGCGCCCGGATTGGTCAAGGTGGCAATCGCTGCCACCTTGACCGCTTCGACTGTGCGCCCGTTCTCTGACGTCGGCTTGCTTGTGCTGACGGTCGAAAGTGGCGACACCGCGGTTGCCACTTTCACGCTCGACACCAAAGGCGCACGCGAAGCGGCGATGATCATGGGCGAGATTTACGAACGGGGCGGTGCGTGGAAATTCCGTGCCGTCGGGCAAGGTTTCAACGGTGGGCTGCAACCGCTGGCCGAGAATTTTGGCGTCACCATCGCGCCCGAGGATCCCACGCCACCGGTGGCAGCCGTTGAGCCCCCCAAACCAGCGCCCAAACCAACGCCGAAGCCGGTCAACCTTTCCAAGGTATCTTTGAGCAAGGCAAGCCCGACGATCAGCCTTGAAAAAAAGGGGGGGACGCTGGGCGAGGTGACAGTGAACCTGAACTGGAACCAAGGAGAACCCAAGAAGAAAGGCTTCTTTGGGTTGACCAAATCCGGTGGGATCGATCTGGACCTGTGCTGCCTGTTCGAACTGGCGGACGACACCCGTTTTGGCGTGCAGGCGCTTGGCAATAACTTCGGCAATTACGCCACATCGCCTTATATCGAGCTGGCCGGCGATGACCGCACCGGGGCTGTAACGGGTGGCGAATGGATGCGGATCAATGGTGGCGAGTGGAGCAAGATCCGCCGTATTCTGATCTATGCGATGATTTACGAAGGTGTGCCGAACTGGTCTGCGACGGACGGGGTCGTCACGCTTTTTGCACCGGGCAACCCGGACGTCGAAGTTTTGATGGAAGGCACATCGAGCGAGCGGATCTGTGCGGTGGTCTTGTTAGAAAATGACCGCGGCAACCTTAAAATCACCCGCGAGAACCTCTATTTCAAAGGAGCGCAAGAGATGGACAGCCATTACGGGTTCAATCTGTCGTGGTCTGCAGGGCGCAAGTGACAAGATGACTTTTCTGGAAGGACAATTGCTATGATGAACTGGCTCAAGACGAACACAGCCGCCGCGCGGTTGAAGATGTCGGAAGAGATGACCAAATACCGTAACCGCGATTTCATGGAAGCCGTCGTTGCGGGCTGCGCCCTTGTGGCTGCTGCCGATGGGTCGGTCTCTGGCGCGGAAAAGCAAAAGATGGTGGGCTATATGCAGGCCTCTGACGAGCTGAAGGTCTTTAAGATCGATGACGTCATCGCTGCATTCACTGCCGCTGTCGCCAAGTTCGATTTTGACGCGACCATTGGCAAGGGCGAGGCTTTGCGCAAGATCGCCAAGATCAAGGGCAAGAACGGCGCGGACCGGCTTTTGGTTCGGGTATGCTGCGCCATTGGGGCTGCCGACGGTAATTTCGATGCGCAAGAGCGTGCCGCAGTCGTAACGATCTGCACCGAATTGGGGCTGGACCCAGCCGATTTCGATCTTTGACACTTTGCCTTTGGCCGCCCAATGACGGGTCAGGTTTTTAACACGGCTCGGCGGCGATGCCCGGCACCCCGGAGTAGACTTCTTTATGCTTGAATTCTCGACCTATGATATCGGTGTTCTCGCAACCGGTGCGATTGTTGCAGGCATCTGGTTGCTCGTTCTGGGCGGCAATTGGACGATCAACGCCGCCGTAGCCATCGCGCAACGGGCAAAGCTGTCACGGATGTTCATCGGGGCCACGATCATCGCCTTCGGCACCTCGGTGCCCGAGCTTTTCACCTCGGTGAATGCCAACATTCAAGGCTTTCCCGGCATCTCGCTCGGGAATGTCGTCGGCTCTAACATTGCGAATATCTTGATGGTGATCGGTGCTTCGGCTCTGGTTTGTACGCTTGCTGTCAAGCCCGGCGAGGTGAAGCGCGATCTTGCCATTATGATGCTGGCAACCGCTATTCTGGTCGCGGGCATGCTTTACGGCATCTTCACGCTTTGGATGGGTTTGGCGATGTTTGGTCTGCTCGCCGCCTTCGTTGTCTGGCAATATGCGAACAACGAAATCAACACCTCCGAGATTGAGGACATCGAGATGACTGCGGCGCAAGCCGGGTTTTATGTCGTGATCGGCATCGCAACCCTTGCTGTGGGATCCGAGCTTTTGGTGCGCGGTGCTGTGACGGCTGGTAACGTTCTGGGCGTTCCCGAAGCGATTATCGGATTGACAGCCGTGGCCATTGGCACCTCGCTTCCAGAGCTTACAGCCTCGATCGCCGCTGCAATGAAGCGCGAAACCGACATGATGTTCGGCAATATCATCGGCTCGAACACCTTCAATGTCCTGTCCATTGTCGGGTTGACCGCAATCACCAAGCCGTTGGTTGTCGATCCGGTCATTGCCGATTTCGACATGTGGTTCATGGTCGGGGTGTCCGCAGGGTTTGCCGCAATGCTGTTGGCAGGCGTTCGGATCACCCGGCCCATCGGTGTCGCGTTCCTCGCGGCCTATCTGGCCTTCACGGTCTATCAGTTCAGCGGCATGATCGCGGCCTGATACCCAAACGAAACGATAAGATAAGGAGTGCAAAACATGGCAATCAGTCTATCCAAGGGCGGCAACATAAGCCTTAGCAAGACCGACCCCTCTTTGGTGCGCATGGTCATCGGGCTGGGTTGGGACCCTCGCGGTACAGACGGTACCGATTTTGATCTCGACGCCTGCGCATTTTTGCTGAACGACAGTGGCAAATGCCGCAAGGATGAGGATTTCATCTTCTACAACAACAAGGCCTCGGCGGATGGCGCGGTCACCCATACCGGCGACAACCGGACAGGCGAAGGCGACGGTGACGACGAACAAATCAAGGTCGATCTGAGCAAGATGGCCACAGATGTGGACAAGGTCGCGATTACAGTCACCATTCATGACGCCGATGCCCGGCGTCAGAACTTCGGCCAGGTTGCCAACGCTTTCATCCGCGTCATCAACGAAGATACCGGGGCCGAAATCGTGCGCTATGACCTGTCAGAGGACTATTCTGTCGAGACCGCGATGGTCTTTGGCGAAATCTACCGCAATGCGGCCGAGTGGAAGTTCCGCGCGGTCGGACAAGGGTATTCGGGCGGATTGGCGGCAATGGCCGGTCAATTCGGTCTGGATGCTTCTTAACCGCAAGACAAGCAACGAAATTCAACGATAATCGGAGAACACCATGGCTGTATCACTCAAAAAAGGCGGCAACGTCTCACTTACCAAAGAAGCCCCGGGCCTTACGGCGATCATCGCAGGCCTGGGTTGGGATACCCGGTCCACAGACGGCACCGATTTCGACCTCGACGCCTCGGTCTTCATTCTGGGCGAGAACGGCAAGGTTCGCTCGGACAGCGATTTCATTTTCTACAATAACGCCAAGTCATCTGACGGGTCGGTCGAACATACCGGCGATAACCGGACCGGCGCAGGCGACGGCGACGACGAGCAGGTCAAGATCGACCTCGCAGCCGTGCCCGCAGATGCAAAGCGTCTGGTCTTTGCCGTGACAATTCACGACGGCGAAGCGCGCAAACAAAATTTTGGCCAAGTCCAGAACGCCTTTATGCGCGTCATCAACCAATCTGGCGAGGCAGAGCTTGCGCGCTATGACCTGTCCGAAGATTACTCGACCGAGACCGCGCTGATCTTTGGCGAATTGTATCGCCATGGTGACGAGTGGAAGTTCAAGGCGGTTGGCCAAGGGTTTGCCGGCGGATTGGCCGCTTTGGCCCGCGAACATGGTATCAACCTCGGCTAAAGGCCCTTGCGGGACGGCGCCGATGCGCGTCGTCCCGCCCCTCATTCATCAAAAGGTAGGCCCCGCCGCTTTTTTAAGCCAATCGACCGCGGTGCAATACCCCGCGCGCCCCCTTCAAGCCGGGACAACCTGAGCCATCGGTTGAAACCGAACGCGGCGCCCGCCAATCGGGGCGGCAAACCCAGACAGATCCGCACCCAAGCCCGCCAGAATCGACATCAGCGGCAGGTTGACGCCCGCAAGGCATGCCATCGCCATTCCACCCGACATGCGCGGGTTGATCTCTAGCACCGCCTCACGCCCCGCCCCGTCCTCGCGGGTTTGCAGATTGCACATCCCGTCCAGACGGTAACGCGCCGCCAGAACACGCGCCATCTGCACCGAAGGCCCAGAGGTCTCCAACCGTTGGACCTTGCCCAGCTTTACGCGCACGACCGCGCATAAAAGCTGGCCGTCGCGCGCCACGAAATCCACGCTGCGTTCTAGTCCCGGCAGAAACGGCATCAGCAATTGCTGAACTGGTTTAATCGCCCCGGCCAACGCAGAGCGGTAAGCGGCCAAAGAAATCCGAAATCCCGCCTCGGGATCGCTGGACAGGATCCGCGCCATCTCATCGGTATTCTCCTCAATCCGGCGAAAACCTGCACCGAAGATACCCTGTGCAGGCTTGGCGCAAAGCCCATGCTGCGCCAAACCTGAGGCGGTCAGGGCGGCCCAAGCGTCATCGAACTCTGAAAGCGTGGCGAACGCAAAGACCGGATGCCCGACAACGCCGCCCTGCAAGACCTCTGGCGCGGCGATATCAGATTGAAACGCGATCTTGTCATCCAGTATCCGGCGCACCTGCGGGGTCGCCGCAATCTGCAAGCGAATGCCATGCGCTTCGAACCGCGCGCGGGCGTCCCAAAGCGCGGTCGCTTGGCGTTGCACGACGATAAGGGCAATCTGGTGCCGGATGGCGCAGGCTAGGGCCCAATCAGCGTATGCAGCACCGCGCAAGGCACTTGGCTCTTCCCAGAAAAGATCTGCGACCTTGCGCACAGGGTTCGCATTGTCGTCGTGGCTTGCCGCGAACACCATCTTTTGTGCTGCGCGATCAGCGTGCATCAGCGCTATGGCTTCGCCGGTATTCGATAGGCCCGTATTGAACCATATTCTTGTCGACATGATCGCTCCTGTTGGCTTTGTTGCAGCAATCTATCGCAGAGACGTATCGCTGGAACAGGCCAATCGGAACGCTAAACCCGCATTGAACAAAGCAAATGACAGGTCTTTGCGCGACGGTTCAGATTGAACCCGCTTCCACCATGTAATTGCACGCGGTGCACATCGCAGCATCATCTGACGCAAGGAAAAGCACCATCCGAGCGACATATACAGGATCGATGAGGTCCGGTAGGCATTGGCGTTGTTGGTGTTTAGCTAAGGCATCTGGTGTCGCCCAAAGCTGTTTCTGCCGATCGGTCATGATCCAACCGGGAACCACGGTGTTGACACGGATGCGGTGCTTGCCAAGATCGCGCGCCATAGTCCGCGTTAGGCCGTGGACAGCAGCCTTGGACGTCGCGTAAACGGGGAAACCACCGCCAGCTTCCCACCAAGAGTTCGAACCCATGTTGATGATCGAACCGCCTCCGGCTTTGATCATGCCGGGTGCAACGGCCTGTATCGCAAAAAACTGGTGACGGATATTCGTGGCAATGCGTTCATCGAAATAATCAGCCGTCACATCTTGCCAATCGTGCCGATCATCGCGGGCTGCGTTGTTTACAAGCACATCTGCGGGGCCGATTTGACCTGCAAGCGCGGCAAACGCTTCCTTCAAACCATCTATATCGCGCAGATCACACGTGGCATGAACCACGTTTTCACCCAGCCGCTGGCACAACCGCGCGCTGGCGTCTGCATCCATGTCCACGAAGCCGACCCGCGCGGATTGCGCCGCAAAGGCCGCAACGATTTCTGCGCCGATCCCGGACGCGCCACCGGTCACATAAACCGTCTTGCCGGCAAGACTGGGGTAGTTGGCAAATTTGCTTGTCATATCAACACACCTTTTCGCGAAGTCACATTGGCTATTGGTAGGGATTGCCCTGTGGGATTGGAGCCTCTTGATGCAGCAACCCTTGATCTTGCAACGCTTTCCAGAACTCTTCTGGAATAGACAGGCTGGCCCACCCTAAGATTTCATCAAACTCTGCAGCGGATCTTGTACCCGGTATGACGCTGGAAACCAAAGCGTTTCCAAGGGGAAACTGCAAAGCGGCGGCTGACAAAGGAACATTGTATTCGGCGGCAATTGCTTGCAGTTTTTCGACCCTTGCGATCACATCAAGCGGGGCTTTGGCATAGTTCCACATCTGACCCCCTGCCAAAATCCCCGAGTTGAACGGGCCGCCACAGATGATCGACGTGCCTGCCGCCCGGCATTTGGGAAACAATTCATCAAGGGCGGTCTGTTCCAACAAGGTGTACCGACCCGCCAGAAGGAAAACGTCCCATTGTCCGATTTCCAACGCACTTAGACAAACCTCGTTTTCATTGACACCAAGGCCAATGGCACTGACCCGCCCAGAGGCGCGAAGCTCTTCAAGCGCTTTGTAGCCGCCGGTTGCGAGGTCGGCAAAATGGCGTGCATTATCTGCAACGCCGTGCTGCATTTCGCCGATATCATGCGCCAGTAGAATATCGATGCGGTCGAGTCCAAGACGGTGCAGGCTTGCGTCAAAGGATCTCATGACACCGTCGTAACTGTAGTCGTACACCGGATGAAACGGCAGCGGGTCAATCATGCCATAATCCATTGGGTTCGCCGCAGGCCCCGGCACAAGCAATCGCCCGACTTTGGTGGACAAGACGTAAGGCTTGCCCCGCAGCAAATCGCCGGTCACACGCTCTGACCGTCCGAACCCGTAGAAAGGCGCTGTATCGGCAAAGGAAATACCGCCCCTCTGTGCGGTCTCAAAAATCTCAGCCGCATCTGACCGGTCCAGTTCCGCGAAGTTACCGCCCAAAGGCGCTGTCCCGATACCAAGCACGTCGACTTCAATGCCCGCCCGTCCAATTTTACGTTTTTGCATGACTTGCGCCTTCTTGCCAAAATATCTTGATGACGATCCCATCGCCAAAAGCGATTTCACCACACCTGTCTAACCAACCCATTGCGCCGCGCCTATCAAAGT
>JBLIGH010000059.1:0-11348 GCA_047636855.1 Pseudorhodobacter sp. | reverse complement strand
GATGGTATCGTCGTCCAAGTAGAGAAACTTTGCGATCCGAGCACAGCTTTCCCCGTCGTCGAGCAGCAGGATCGCATTTGCCCGGCGGGCAATACCGTGGTCCTCGCGCTGGCGACGCACGCAAAGCTGCGTCTCCCCGAGGAGGAACTGAAAGACAAACCAAAGCGCCGCCCAATTCCGGATCACATCCCGCGCATGGAAGTGGAACTGACCACAGGTGATGACGATTGCGCCCAATGCGGCGGCGGCCTGCGCCGCCTGGGCGAGGATGTGACCGCAGAACTGGAATACGTTCCTGGACGCTTTATCGTGAATCGCATCGTGCGGCCACGCTTTGCATGCTCGGGCTGCGAGGCGTTCACACAAGCCGCGCTCCCATCGCGCCCAATTGAGCGCGGCCGTCCCGGTCCAGGCCTTCTTGCCCATGTTCTGGTCAACAAATATGCAGACCATCTTCCGCTCTATCGTCAAAGCGGTATCTTCGAGCGCGACGGGCTCGATATTGACCGTTCAACGCTGTTCTTCTAAATTTTTTTTGGTGGGTGACGAGAGATTTATACCCCATAGACCCTTACCCTGTGAAAACCATTGTCCTAGCAGTTGTCCTAGTCTTCGCCCTAATCCCATCAGGACACGAATTAATAATTCCGTTAATTAACAAGTGATTAGATGGATAAATGGTAAGGTGGGCGAATTTTCAATCCTCTCTTACAGCATGCCAGCAGACTGCAGGAGCGGCGAGCTAGTGGTCTTGAGCGACCCCAACCGATTCGTCGGCAGGCCTCCCCCGACATAGATTCGAGACCTTCATTGCCTCTACTTGGTGGCTCGCAGTAATCATCTTGTGCCACAAAGGGGGCCACACTGTGTGCCACACGAGAACTACATCTCATTGATATCATTAATTAATGTCAGCTAGTCGAAAAACGGTGTCATCTGTGCGACGATGACAGAGTTTTCGGCCAAAGCCCGTTCCATCAACGCGCGCTCATCGTCGGGAATTTCATCGCCCGCATTCAGCCGTTCTTCCAACGTGCCATAGCCGGACACGTCCAAAGGGGCCATATCGGCCTGTTTCAGGATGGCAACGGTTTCGCGCACGGCTTCGGCCTCGTCCACGCCGCTGGCATAGCACATCAGCGCAGCGCCGGTGGCCTTGGCAGGCAATCCGTCACCGGTTTTGCGACCGACTTCGATCACCAAACTATACACCTGCTGGCGCGAGGTTTTCTTGGGTTTCTCTTGTGGATCGTCCATCAGGGTTACCCTTTGTAAAGTCGTGGAGCGCGGCTTTGGCCGTAACCAAAGCCGCTGGTTTGAAAAGGTCAGAAATCAGTCGCGCAACAGTTCGTTGATCGACGTTTTCGACCGCGTCTGCGCATCGACCTTCTTCACGATTACCGCGCAATACAGGTTGACCCCGTTTTTCGACGGCATCGATCCGGCAACGACAACAGACCCTGCAGGCACTTCGCCGTAGGTGACGGTTCCGGTTTCGCGGTCCACGATCTTGGTGGATTGGCCAATAAACACGCCCATGCCCAAGACCGAGCCTTCGCGGATTATACAACCCTCGACCACCTCAGACCGCGCACCGATAAAGCAATTGTCCTCGATGATTGTCGGGCCTGCCTGCATTGGTTCCAACACGCCACCAATGCCAACACCACCCGACAGATGCACGTTCTTGCCGATCTGTGCGCAAGATCCAACCGTCGCCCAACCATCAACCATCGAACCCTCGTCGACATAGGCACCAAGGTTCACGAAGGATGGCATCAACACCACGCCCTTGCCGATGAACGCCGAGCGGCGCACGATCGAACCAGGGACCGCGCGAAACCCCGCGTCGCGCCATTGATTGTCACCCCAACCGTCGAATTTCGATGGTACCTTGTCCCACCAGGTCGATCCGCCATTGCCGCCCGAAATCGCCTTCATATCGTTCAGCCGGAACGACAAAAGCACTGCCTTTTTCGCCCATTGGTTCACATGCCAATCCGCGCCCCGTTTCTCAGCGACGCGTAACACGCCGCTGTCCAGTGCATTCAGGGTTTCTTCAACCGCGTCACGGACCACGCCGACAGTGGCGGGCGTAATCGTATCGCGAATTTCCCAAGCGGTTTCGATAGCGGACTCAAGGGCTGCATTGCTCATGCGGTATTTCCTTTACGGTGGCCTCGTTTGTCCCAAGCCTATAGACGTTGAACGAAAGCCACGCAACGCCGCGCAAGGAAAGCACCGATGAAAGACGAAAACCGCAAACATCCGTTCCGGGACAGTCAGCAGGATGTGAAAGCCGCTAAAGATATCCCAGACACACCGCAAACCCGGGCCCCGGCCTACCGCCTTGCCTTCAACGACAATGATTTCATGTGTCGCGAAGAACTACGCCCGGTGCGGTTGCAGCTTGAATTGCTAAAGCCGCAACTGGTGATGGATGAGCGCGGCATCGAATCGACGATCGTGCTGTTCGGTGGCGCACGCATCCCAGACCCTGCGCGCAAATCCGAGGCGCGTACCAAAACTCTGGCGGAACTGACAAAATATTATACCGAAGCGCAAATTTTCGCGCGGTTGATGACTGAACGCTCGATGAAAAGCTACGGGCGTGAAAACGTCATTGTCACCGGCGGCGGACCCGGCGTGATGGAGGCCGGAAACCGCGGTGCCCACGAGGCTGGCGGTCAAAGCATCGGCCTCAATATTGTCTTACCGCACGAGCAAGCGCCAAACGAGTATGTCACGCCCGACCTCTGTTTCAACTTCCACTATTTCGCGATCCGCAAAATGCATTTTCTGATGCGCGCCTCGGCAATTTGTGTTTTCCCCGGCGGGTTCGGCACGTTGGACGAGATGTTTGAAAGCCTGACCCTTATCCAGACCGGGCGTATGAAGCCGGTGCCGTTTTTACTGTTTGGCAAAGCCTTCTGGGAAAGCATCATCAATTGGGACGCTTTGGCGGAAGCCGGCACCATCTCTGCCGATGATCTTAAACTGTTTCGCTTTGTCGAAACGGCCGAAGAAGCGATAGAGGTCATCGACAATTGGCCAGTACCAGCCTGATTTCATCTGTTCGAAAATATCCCGGGGGGGAATGGCCGTGAGGCCAGAGGGGGGCAGCGCCCCCCTGCCTATCCTGCCCCGATCAGCATGCCTGCTGCCAAAACCAATCCCCCGCCCAGAACCACCTGAAAGGTCGCTCGCAAAAAGGGTGTTTCCATAAACCTGTTTTGAATCCAGACAATGGCCCAAAGCTCGACAAACACCACGGCAAACGCAATCATCGTTGCGGTCCAAAAATCCGGGATCAGGTAGGGCAGGGCATGTCCCAAGCCCCCAAGCGTCGTCATCACCCCTGCCGAGATGCCGCGTTTGACAGGCGATCCCCGGCCCGAAAGCTGACCATCATCCGAGGCCGCTTCGGTGAACCCCATAGAAATCCCGGCGCCAATACTGGCGGCCAACCCGACCAATAGGGTGGTGTGGTTGTCTTGCGTTGCAAAAGCGACCGCAAAAATCGGCGCAAGTGTCGACACAGATCCATCCATCAATCCGGCCAATCCCGGTTGCACCCAGGTCAGCACGAAGTTTCGATGTGCAGTGCGATCTTCGTCGCTGCGCTCATCGCCGCCAAGATGTTCATGCTCTAGCTCTCGGGCGCGGTTTTCATGCGCTGCTTCCGCCGCTGCCAGGTCGCCCAATAGTTTTCGGGTCGCGGCATCAGTGGTGCGTTTTGCCGCCGTCTCGTAGAATTGGCGCGCATTGGCCTCCATCCCGGCAGCCTCGGCGCGAATACGCTCTAGCCCCAGACTCTCAGAAAGCCAGATAGGTTTGCGTGCGTAATTTCCGGCCACATGCTCGCGCCGGATCAGCGGAATGACGGTCCCGAATCGCGCGACATGTCGGTCGATCAAGCGTCTGCGATGCTCATCTTCCTCCGCTGCCATGCCATCAAACACGGCAGCCGTTGCTGGATACTCGGCGCGCAGCTTTTCAGCAAAACTACGGTAGATGCGGGCGTCATCTTCTTCTGAAGAGATCGCGAGGGCCAACACCTCTTGTTCTGTCAGATCAGAGAACCGACGGCGGTTTAAAAGTCCTGGAATCATCGAAGGCCTCAAGTTTAGAATGGTTCTAATCTAAGCGATACCGAAAGTTTTGGCAATCCAGTTCAACTCAAATTTCTAAATTAAACTAAACTGTTCAGTTTAGTCTTGAAGTCCAGCAGGCATTGGCGCATATGAAGTGAACTGTTTGGTTCAGTTTTAAAAGGAACGCTTCGAAATGAAAGCTCTGAACGCCGCACTTGTTTTGATCTTGCTGTCTGCTGCCCCCACGCTCGCCTTGCCTTCTATCGATCTGCCACACCTGACTTGGCCGGATGAAAGCACCGAGCCCGTCACGCAGGCCTGCTTGGATGAAACCCGTCCGGGCGCGCCGGTCCCCTGCACGCAATGAGGCAATTGCCAGAAGCAGACCTCTTACGGTGGCGCTTGCCCGAACTGAACGGTTTGGTTTAAGCTGCCACAGTGGGAGTACGAATATGAACGTTGCGCTGCAAGCCGCCCGCAAGGGCCGTAAATATGATCAGGTTCTGGCCGGAGCCCGCCAGATTTTTCTGGCGCAGGGCTATGAAGGTGCCAATGTCGATGACATCGCGCGCGCAGCAAACGTTTCAAAAGCAACGCTTTACAGCTATTTTGCCGATAAACGCCTGCTGTTTTTGGAGGTCGCAAAAGCCGAATGTTGCCGGCAGGCGGATGAGGCAGCAGCGAAAATCGGATGTGGCCTGCCCGCGCGCGAAGCCCTGTTGATTGCAGGTCATACGCTTGTGGGCTTTTTTACGTCCGATTTCTTCCTGCGGATTTATCGAATTTTCGTCGCTGAAAGCGAGCGTTTCCCCGAACTTGGCCAGGAATATTACAACAGCGGGCCTGCGTTGGGCCGCGAGCGTATGGTCGAATACCTGCATGATGCCGATGCGCGCGGCGAGTTGCGGGTCGACGACAAAGACCTCGCAGCCGAACAATTCGCCGAATTGTGCAAGGCGGTGCTTTTCTCGCGGCGGATTTTCGGCATCGCAGACGAGGTTTCGCAAGCCGATAAAGACCGTGTCGTCAATGGCGCGGTCGATATGTTTATGGCCCGCTACGGTGTCAAAGGCTAAACCGCGCCGGGTCAAGCCGTAGAATCAGGTTGGGGTCGGGGCAAATCGCGGCCCAAATATCCCTTAGGCTTGCATGGCCGACGCCAAAAAAATTGCCGCCAGATTGTGCCAGCATCGTCGTCATGACCTGAAAATACAGCCGCCATTCTCGGGCCAATTGCCCAGATGTGCGATCAATTGTCCGGCTGCGACCGCCGCGCCCTCGGTCAGTAAATCTTGCAGGCTGCCGCCAAGATGACCGTAAAGCGTGTAAAATGGCACACCACCCGCATCATGTTCCAAGATGAGCGTATGACCATAATCCAAAGGGTCGGCATTATAGCTCAGATGCCGCACGCGCCCTGCAAGTGGCGCATAGACCGGTGTGCGCGCCGCCGCGAAAACATCAACGCCCAGATGGGTTGTGCGACGCTCGCGGCTGGCCAGATCGGCGAATTGATCGGTGGCATAGATCACGCGATTCTCGGCATAAAGCCCCAAACCATAGCGCGCGCCTTTTGCGGCGAACCATGCATCGAAGGCAGGGTCTGAAAACGCGGGCATATCCGGCTGCTGACCCTTTGTCGCAAGGGCGAGGGTTTCGCTGTCAGCGATCAGAGGCATAAAAACCGGCGCAGCTTTGCAAGATTTCAGGTAGGCTGTTACAGATGCGGTGGCCTGAATTGCAGGCAGGCCCGCACCGGCCCGCAAGACGGCCTGATCGACAGATATTAGCCGGGCGGCCGTCGGGCCATCCGGCGCGGTCAGGATCTGCGCCGGCTTTGTAAAGCGCGGCGTAGAGTTCGGGCTGTGTTTGCATCAAGGCGGCAATGGCGGGGTAATCTGGCTTCATTCGGCCTTCGGTTCGTCCCAGCGTTCGGGCAATGCGGGGTAAGAAATGCCCCGCAAAGGCGGGAAATCAGCATAACGCGCGCGGCGCTGTGTCAGAGCTCCGGTCGGTTGCGCACCCTCTGCAAGCAATTTACCACGCGGCGCGACATAGGACGATATCGTGCGCGCACCGTCCTGTCGCCATGTCAGGTTGAAGGCGGCGTTGGTCGGGAAGAACCACATCTCGGAATAGGGGAGGTGATCATGCACCCACCAGGCCAGATCGCGCCAGTCGCGGCCCCGATTATACTGGTCGGCAAACCACGGCACGACGACAGAGCTGCAAGCCCCCAACCGCCCCGCCGCGTCGCGGTAATCCCAGATATGCCCTGCGCAATTCGCATCGTTTCTGGCGCATTTCAGATCGTTATCATTGCCAAATTTATTGATGCTTGGGCTGCGATAGGCAGAGCGAACTGCAATCGGGCCAAAGGTTTCAACCATTGGGTCCAGCAGTTCGCGGCAAAGCTTCTGACCGGCCTGCACAAACTGGTCAGGGTTTTCCGGCAGGTTCGGCATGGCGTGGAAATTGCCGATCTCTGAATACAGAAAATCACGGGCATAGAAATGCTTGGATAGCCGGGTTTTTCCCAGTTTTTCCAACAGGTAAAGTGACGTGATTGCGCGCATTTGGCCCTCTTTGTTGCGCAAAGATTAACCTGCAGTCTTATCTGCAGCAATCGTTGCTTGCCCGAATACCGTGGCCGCGCTAATTCCACCCCGTGACCAGCACGAGCAGGAGGGTCGAGCATGTCTGAAACGGCACAGGCCATTTGTGGGCAATCAACGCCGCCAAGTTTGGCAAGGCTCCTTTTGGGGCTTTGCTTCATCTGTTTGATCGCCAGCGGTTGCGTGGCGCCTTCAGGCACCGGCGGCCAAGGCGAGGCGGTTTCAATCGGCGGATTGCAAGTGGGGCGCCCTTCGGGGTTCTGTGTTGTGAAACAATCGCTTGTAGAGCAAGCAACCACAGGATTTGCGGCCTTGGCCCCTTGTAGCCCTGGTTCGGCGGTGCAAAGCCCGGCAGCGTCGGCTGTGCTGACCGTAACCGTGGGTGAGACCGGAACAGCCAACACCGTCGATTTGTCTGGTCCTGCGCTTGGCGCTTACTTCACCAGCCCAGAGGGGCTGGTAACCCTTAGCAGCGAAGGGCGCGCCGGTTCCGTCAGGGTGCATGAGGTTTGGCAAAGCAATGGCGTGGTCACATTACGCCTGACGGATAATTCGGCGCGTTGGCCCGGTTTGAGTTGGCGTGCAGTCTTGGCGCTGCAAGGTCATTTGGTGACCTTAACGTTGCAAGGCACCGGGCAAACCGGACTGACCGAGATAGAGGGTAGGCGGTTAATGGGCCGGTTTGCAACCGCGATGCGCCGCGCAAATGCGGGATAACGCCAAGAAATTGCCGCGAAATCTGGAAATTGCTTTTAGATATGATGCTTGGGGTGGAGTCTTAATTGTTTTAGGTTGATAAGGGAATCGTTTCCGGATGCGCAACAATGCGGCTGGATGCGAAAGCAACAAAACTTTAGTAAGCCTATGGCAATGCGAGGTGACGGTCTGTTTGAAAAGCTTTTGCACCGGAGTGCTTTGAAGCGTTGGCGACAGCTGGGCGATCTGGCATCCGGGCTTGACTTGGAAAGCCTGCGGCGCTTGCGCGGGCAAGCTTGGGCGTTAAGGCGAAGTCTGGATCGGGTGATCCATGTGGCAGAGCATCATCTGGCGCTGCCGGTCATCGGCTCGAGTGCGATCCGCAAGCCGATGGGGTCCGACTGGGCCTGGCGGCCGATGCTGTGGAAAGGGCCGATTCCGGTGCCGGGCTTGTCGTCGGTTCCGGGCAAGGCGCTGATTTGCGAAGGCTCTACGATTTTTCATGATTGTCGCCGCTCGGAGCTGACCGTGCGCCAAATCAGGAACACCCGCGCGGCGGATATAGCGCCTTTTGGGGTTCGGATGGATGTGTTTCGCTTTGATGGCTCGTTTCTATCCTTGGTGATCGACTTGCCTGAAGCGGCAGTGACGGGTCTGCGCATGACCCATCTGATCCGTCTGGATGCGATCGTCGAGATGGAGAAGCCGCTGGAAATTTTTGCGCGGTTGAACATCAAACATGGCCCGAATGTAGAACAGGTCGTGCGAGAGTTGCCGTTGAATGAGGAAGAGGTGAAGGTGGAATTTGACCTTGCCTATACCAAGATGAACGAGAAGCGCGTGGAGAGGATCTGGGTGGATCTGATTTTTGAAGGGCCAGAGATGAACCAGATCATCTTGCGCGATGTGACTTTGACGCGCCGCCCGCGCGCCGATTTGTGAGGGTTGAAAGATGAGCCAGATCAAACTGATCAAAACCCGGCTGTTCGCGGGTGTCTGGGAGGGGGTTTTAACCGGAGCTTCGGGTCAGCCTTTGTTGGACGTGATGCATCTGGAGCGCCCGGTGCCGGGCACCAAGGTTTCAGAAATCCCGCAGCAACCCGGAGCCTGGGCTGTGCAAGTTCCCATTCCCGCGGAGCTGTTGAGCGAAGGCGTCCAGACTTTCGTGATCTGCGATGCCGTGACCTCGGCGAAGTTGGGGCATTTTACGATTATTACCGGTGTTTCGATGGAAGATGACATCCGGGCCGAGATTGACCTGCTGCGGGCAGAGCTGGATATGCTTAAGCGCGCGTTTCGGCGGCATTGTCTGGAAACGGCGGGGTAAGCGGTTGGCCTAAGGCGGGGGCGCTGCCCCCCTGGTCTTGCGGCCATTCCCCCCGGGATATTTTTGAACAGATGAATGCGACTTGTTTTTGCAAAGTCGTGACGCCGCGTTGCGCATGACAGTGGGTTTCGGGCGCGGCATGGTTGAGGGAACGAATAGGAGGCTTTCGTATGTCGGATTATCCGCATCTTCTGGCACCGCTTGATTTGGGCTTTGTGATATTGCCGAACCGGGTGTTGATGGGGTCTATGCATACCGGGTTGGAGGAAACGGGCGATTGGGGCCGTGTGGCGGCGTTTTATGCCGCGCGGGCGCGTGGCGGCGTGGCGCTGATCGTGACTGGCGGCATGGCACCGAACCCAGAGGGTGGGGTTTTTCCGGGCGCAGCGGGGCTTTATACCGAACAAGATATAGTCAATCATCGCTGTGTCACGGATGCAGTGCATGCGGAGGGTGGGCGGATTGCGATGCAGATCTTGCATGCCGGGCGTTATGCCTATGGCAAGGATTGTGTGTCAGCCTCGCCGCTCAAGTCCCCGATCTCGCCTTTCGTGCCAAAAGAGCTGGACGAGGCGGGGATCGAGGCGCAGATCGCTGATATCGTGACCGCAGCCAAGCGCGCGCAAGAGGCGGGCTATGACGGTGTGGAGGTCATGGGCTCGGAAGGGTATTTGCTGAACCAATTCCTGGCGCGACATGTCAACCATCGTCAGGACCGTTGGGGCGGTGATTATGCCAACAGGATGCGTCTGCCGGTCGAAGTCGTGCGGCGGGTGCGCGCGGCCGTGGGGCCAGAGTTCATTTTGATTTACCGCATCAGTCTGATTGATCTGGTGCCTGATGGGTCAAGCTGGGACGAGGTTGTTTTACTGGCCAAAGCGGTTGAAGCAGCGGGCGCTACCTTGCTGAACACCGGCATTGGCTGGCATGAGGCGCGGGTGCCAACGATCGCCACCTCTGTTCCACGTGCGGCCTTTAGCTGGTTGACCGCGCGGTTACGGCCAGAGGTTTCGATTCCGGTGATCACCTCTAACCGGATCAACACGCCGGATGTGGCCGAAGGGATTTTGGCCACGGGGCAGGCGGATATGGTCAGCATGGCGCGACCCTTTTTGGCGGACCCGGAGTTTGTGGCCAAAGCGGCCTCGGGCAGAGCGGCGGAAATTGCGCCTTGCATCGCCTGCAATCAAGCCTGTCTGGACCATACATTCAGCGGCAAGTTGACCTCTTGTCTGGTGAACCCGCGCGCCTGTTCGGAAACCGAATTGCGCTATGAGCCTGCGGCAGAGCCCAAGCGTGTGGCGGTGATTGGGGCAGGGGCCGCGGGGATGATGTGTGCGACGGTTGCTGCACAACGTGGGCATCAGGTCGTATTGTTTGAAAGCTCGGACCGGGTTGGCGGGCTTTTGAACCTTGCCAAAGCCGTGCCGGGGAAAGAAGAGTTTCATGGCTTGGTGGATTGGTTTGCCCATATGCTGACGGTGTCTGGCGTTGATCTGCGCTTGGACCAGCGCGCCACCGTTGCCGATCTGACTGCGTTTGACGAGGTTATTGTGGCGACGGGCATTTTGCCACGCGAACCGGGCATTCCGGGTCAGGACGGGGCAAATGTGCTAAGCTACGGCGAGGTGCTGGCGGGTGCGCCAGTGGGCAAGCGGGTGGCGATCATAGGGGCTGGCGGCATCGGGTTTGATGTTGCGGAATTTCTTGTGCATCAGGGCAAGAGCCCGACCGAAGACCTTGATCTGTGGAAAGCCGAATGGGGTGTGGGTGACCCTGCATTGGTCCCGGGTGGTTTGGCGGCGGCAGGCCCGCAGCCCGAGGCCCCAGCCCGCGAGGTGTTTTTGTTGCAACGTAAAACCGGGAAACCGGGGCGGGGTTTGGGCAAGACCACCGGCTGGATTCATCGTGCCGCCTTGCAGATGAAGCAGGTTCAGATGCGAAGCGGCGTGTCATATGATGCTATTTTACCCGAAGGCCTGCAGATCAGCACAGAGGGGCAGACAGAGCTTCTGGCCGTCGATGCGGTCGTGATGTGCGCGGGGCAGGTTTCTGACCGCACATTGGTTGATGCGTTGGCGCTGGCCGGTATTGCGCATCATGTCATTGGCGGCGCGGATGTTGCGGCAGAGTTGGATGCGAAACGAGCGATAGATCAAGGCGCGCGATTGGCGGCACGGCTTTAGCATACCGCCGCAAGGGGAAAAGGGGGGCGACGCCCCCCTTTGTCTTTATTGCGCTAACAGATTGGCCGCGACCGCAGCGTCAAGTTCAAGCTGGTCAATCTGGCCATCAACATTGGTATCCATCGCGGCAAAGAGCTCTTCGGTGAGGTTGGGCAAAACAACCTGCATCTCTTCCATCGACAAAAGCCCGTTGCCATCGGTGTCTTCGATTGCCGGGGTGTCTTGTGCAAAACCGGTTGTTGCCAAGGCAGAAGCAAAACCAAGGGTGATGAGAAACGTTTTCATTTGCGTCACTTTCTTCGTTAAGGCGTGGCACCATGCCATCGCTTGACCAAAGAGGTAATGAGGTCTGGAATATAATTCTACAATGCTTGCAAAGCGGCGCATTTTGAGCGTTAAATTGCTTTATTGGTTCGAAAAATGGAAATAT
>JBLIGH010000058.1:0-11377 GCA_047636855.1 Pseudorhodobacter sp. | reverse complement strand
TTTACCCGGGGGGGGGGCGCGTGTGTGGGCCCCCCCCCCCGCCGTTTTGCCATTCCCTACATCCCTTTGAAAATACGCGATACGTGACCTTTGGTTGCGCGACTCTTCATGAGGTAAGCCATGAAATTGCTGCGAATTTTAGACCGCAATGCCGAACGATGGGCCCTTTTGGTGTTCTATGTTCTGTTGGTATTGACGATGGCCGTGGAAGTCCTGCGACGGGAAATCTTTGCCTATTCCTCGATTTGGGGCGAAGAGATCGTGCGCTATTCCTTCATCTATCTTGCGTGGATAGGGGCGGCTGCAGCGGTCAAGGATCGCGTCCATATTCGCATTGATGTCGTGATGCATTACCTCGGGCCAACCGCAAAAACGCTTTTGTACATCTTTGGCGATCTTGTGATGCTGGCCGTCGCCGTTGGTGCACTTTATTGGTCGTTTGAAACGGTTCAGGTGTCGTTCAAATTTGGCTCGGTCAGTCACGGGCTGCGCATCTCTATGGTCTGGTTCTATATGGCGGTGCCTGTTGGATTCAGCCTGCTGATCATCCGTCTTATCCAGTCTATGTCGCGCGATCTGCGCAGCCTTCGAAACGGAACACCCGTTTACGAAGGTGACAAACTTTTTGATTGAGAAAGGCCATTTGAATGCTTTGGAATACACTCAATCAAGCCGTTGAACTCGGCTGGGATTTCTACTTACCGGTGATCATTTTCGTTGTGTTGATTGCAGCGGCAGTGCCGGTTTGGGCGGCAATTGGCGTCTCGGCTGTGGCCATGCTTTATATGTCTGGCGATTTGCCGTTGGCCCTTGTTGGCGAAAGCCTTTTTTCGGGTATCGATGCTTTTGCCTTGACCGCGGTGCCGCTGTTTATCCTGACGGGGGACGTGCTGGTGCGCACCGGGCTGTCGCGCAAATTTTTGGATGTGGCCGAGGCGCTGACCTGCTTTGCAAAGGGTGGCTTTGGCTCGGCGACGGTGCTGGTTTGCGGCATGTTCGCGGCTATTTCAGGCTCGGATGCGGCGGGTGCGGCGGCGGTTGGTCGCATGACGATCGACCGTTTGGTCGAAAGTGGCTATCCGCGCCCCTATGCCTGCGCCTTGGTTGCGGCTGGGGCCTGTACCGGCATCCTGATCCCGCCTTCGATTGCGTATATCATCATTGGCCTTGTTCTGGGCATCTCTGCCTCGACGCTGTTTTTGGCGGCCATCATCCCTGGTTTGGCTATCCTTGTATCGATCTTGGTGACCAATATCGTGGTCAACCGGATTTACCGCTACGAGGGGGGCGGCAATCTGTCTTTCGCCGTTTGGGCCCGCAATCTGGGCAAGGCGCTGTCGTCGGGCTGGTATGCGTTCATCGTGCCAGGGATCATCTTTTACGGCATCTTTTCAGGCCGCATGACCCCGACCGAAGCTGGTGCGACGGCGGTGATTGTGACCATCATCATCGGCTTCATCCTTGGCACGCTCAAGCTTTCCGACTTTCCGGCGATGCTGATCAGCTCTGCCAAAGTAAACGGCATCATTCTGCCGATCATCGCCTTTTCGCTGCCTTTAGCGCAGGCGCTTGCCATCATGGGCGTACCGCAAGGGTTTGTGTATTCGATCACGCAGTTGACGGACAATCCGACCCTTTTGGTCCTGATGATGATCGGCATTTTGATCGCGGCAGGCTGTGTGATGGAAACGACGCCAAATATCGTGATCCTCGCGCCGATCTTGAAGCCCTTGGCCGATAATATCGGTATGAACGAGATTCAATTCTGCATTATGATGATCACGGCATTGGGGGTTGGATTTATCACGCCCCCCTTGGGCCTGAACCTGTTTGTGGTCGCAGGCATCACCGGCGAGTCGATCTTGAAAATTGCATGGCGCGCCGTGCCCTTCGTTTTCCTTATGTTGGTTGTTGTGCTTCTAATCGCGTTCATTCCAGCGATTTCGACAACCTTTCTGCCTGATATCTACAAATAGGACCTATGATTATGTCACGCGAATACCTCAAGAAAGCAACGCTGACCTCGACGTCAGATGCATCGGATGTGCATGCCATCGTGCGCGATATTTTGACAAAGATCGAAGCCGGTGGCGATGATACCGCGCGGGAATTCGCCGTGAAGTTCGACAAATACGATGGCAATATCATTTTGACGCCGGCAGAGATTGCAGCGGCAAGCGCCTTGGTTTCGGACAAATTGAAGTCCGATATCCAGTTTGCCCATGACAATGTGCGCCGCTTTGCCGAAGCCCAAAAAGCAACCGTCAGCGATATCGAGATCGAGGTCGTCCCGGGTCTGATCGCCGGTCAAAAGGCGATTCCGGTGCATGCGGCGGGCTGCTATATACCGGGCGGGCGCTACAGCCATATCGCCAGCGCGATCATGACAGTGACCACTGCAAAAGTCGCCGGATGTGGCCACATAATGGCTGCGTCACCACCGCGCCCGGGCGTTGGTGTGGCCCCTGCGATCATCTACGCAGCCCATATTTGCGGCGCCGATACGATCCTTGCGATGGGCGGTGTGCAAGGTGTTGCGGCGATGACGTTCGGTCTATTTGGCTTGCCGAAAGCCAATATTCTAGTCGGCCCCGGCAACCAGTTTGTGGCCGAAGCCAAACGCATTCTATTTGGCCGTGTTGGTATTGATATGATCGCGGGGCCGACCGACAGTCTGGTTTTGGCAGATGCCACGGCTGATCCGATGATCGCCGCCGTTGATTTGGTCAGTCAAGCCGAGCATGGTTATAACTCGCCTGTCTGGTTGGTCACCGACAGCCGTGCGATCGCCGAAGAGGTGATGCGCCTTGTCCCCGAGCTGATCGCCGATCTGCCCGACACCAACCGCGAAAACGCCTTTGCCGCTTGGCGCGACTATGCCGAGGTGATCTTGTGTTCGGATCGCGAGGAAATGGCCGCGACATCGGATGAATATGCCCCAGAGCACCTGACAGTGCAGGCGCAGGATTTAGAGTGGTGGCAGGGGCGGCTAAGCTGTTATGGCTCGTTGTTCTTGGGCGAAGAAACCACCGTGTCTTATGGCGATAAAGCCAGCGGTACAAATCATGTGCTGCCAACATCTGGGGCTGCGTCCTATACCGGGGGATTGTCTGTGCATAAATACATGAAGATCGTGACATGGCAGCGCTCTACGCGGGAAGGGTCAAAGCGGGTGGCACAGGCAACCGCGCGTATTTCCCGGCTTGAAGGCATGGAAGGCCATGCCCGCGCCGCCGATGTGCGTTTGGCAAAATATTTCCCCGGCGAGAATTTCGACCTAAGCGCCGATGTCTGATCCGCGGCAATTTTTCGATCTGACGGGCCGTGTGGCCTGCGTGACCGGGGCCAGCAGCGGGCTTGGTCAGCGGGCAGCCATCGCATTGGCTGCGGCGGGTGCGCGTGTGGTGGGCGTGGCGCGGCGGGCCGAAGCGCTTGCCGAATGGGTTGGGCAAACCGGGCAGAATGCCGCGATGGTCGCGGCGGATTTGTCCCAACGAGACCAGATTGCCGATGTAGCCGCTCGGATTGCCGCCCCTTTTGGGCCGCCAGATATCCTTGTCCATGCCGCCGGGATCAACACGCGCGAAACGGCAGATGATGTCACGGCGGAAGGCTGGGACATCACCATGAACCTGAACCTTGCCGTCCCGTTCTTTTTATCGCAGGCCTTTGTGCCCGCTATGAAGGCCAAAGGCTGGGGCCGGATCGTAACCTTCGCTTCGCTTCAAACCAGTCGCGCCTTTCCGGGCGGTGTAAGCTACGGTGCGTCAAAAGCCGGGATCGCGCAATTGACGCGCTCTATGGCAGAGGCGTGGTCCGTGCACGGTATCAATGCCAATGCCATTGGGCCGGGGTTCTTTCCCACCGAATTAACCGGTCCGGTCTTCGCCGATCCGGCCCGCGCCGCGCGCAATGCCGCCCTAACTTGCATTGGTCGCAATGGGGTGTTGCAAGATATTGATGGGCCATTGCTTTTCTTATGCTCAGACGCGTCTGCGTTTGTGACGGGCCAAGTTCTGATGGTTGACGGGGGATTTACCGCAAAATGAAAGCACTGGTTTACAAGGGCGTCCAGACGCTCGTTTACACAGATGTACCCGATCCCGCTGTGGGCGCGGGTCAATCGCTGGTACGGATCATGGCTTCGGGCATATGCGGATCGGATATGCATGCGTTTCTGGGCCATGACGAACGGCGACCGGCACCGTTGATTTTGGGGCATGAGGCAGCGGGCGTTGTTGTTGGCGGCGCACAGGATGGCCGCCGTGTGACGATCAATCCTTTGGTGTCTTGTGGCACTTGTGATGCTTGCGTGACGGATCGCGATAATCTGTGCCCGGATCGGCGGATCATTTCCATGCCGCCGCGTGAAGGCGCTTTCGCGGAATATGTCGCGATACGGAACCAAAACTTGGTTACGGTTCCAGCCGCCGTTGCGTTGGAACATGCCGCCTTGGCAGAGCCATTGGCCTGCGGCTGGCACGCGGTGCGTCTGGCCGAACAGGCTTTGGACCGCCCGATCGCCGTTGCCCGTTGCTTGGTGATTGGCGGCGGGGCTATTGGTCTGGGCGCGGCACTGGCCTTACGCGCTTTTGGGGGGGCTGACATCACGGTGATCGAGCCCAATGATTTGCGCCGCGCCACGCTGGGCCAGATTGCCGGATTCTCCGCCACACAGGCCGCCACGGGTCTGTTCGATTTGGTCATTGATGCCGTGGGCTATGCCGCAACGCGCGCCAGTGCCAGCGCATTTGCCAGGCCCGGCGGCGTGATCGCGCATATCGGGTTGGGCGAAGGCACCGGTGGTTTGGACATCCGGCGCATGACGCTGCAAGAAATCACCTTCATCGGCACCTATACCTATACGTCGCAGGATTTCAAAGACACTGCTGCAGCGATTTTCGAGGGCCGTTTTGGCACGCTTGACTGGATCGAAGGCCGCCCACTTGCCAAGGGTCAACAGGCGTTTGAAGATATCCGCGCGGGGCGCGTCGCGGCTCCTAAAATCATCCTGAAGCCGTAGGAATGCCCAAAACGACTCCCATAAATTCGCAAGGGTTTAACATGTACCAAAACGCCGCTGTTCCAATGGCTCTTGATCCCGGGTTTGGTGTCGCGGCACATGATGTCGCGGCGGCACTGAATGCAGGTTGTATCGTGCTTGGATCACGCAAACCGGGGCGCACCGCCTGTTTTCCGAGATCCACGGCGGCGCGTGTCGTCCGCCGTGCACGTGGCACTGCCCATGTCTTGCAACGCCCTATTTAGACGCTTCTTCTTTATCAATAAGCCAAGCCATCGGTCCTTCATCCTATGGCGAAATCAGGAGACACAAGACCTTGAACATCAGTCAGAAAATAGTGAATGATTTTGTCGCCAACGACATTTCATTCGTGACCACGGTGCCCTGCAAACAGCTGGCGGGCGTGATCGAGGCCGTCGAAGCGCGACCAGAAATATACCATATCCCCTCTAACAAAGAAGACGAAGGCATGGGCCTGTGTGCCGGGGCCTTCATGGGGGGCAAGCGCCCCGCGATCATCATGCAAAACACGGCGATTGGCGTGACAATCAATACGCTGGCGACGCTTATCCAATTCTACCGTATGCCCTTGCCGATGCTGATCAGCTACCGTGGCGAATTGCGCGAACCTGTCGCGTGTCAGGTTGAAATGGCGGTGCATACCAAGGCGCTTTTGGCGCAATTGCACATCCCAACCTACCACTTCCACAAGGAAAGCGATGCAGACGAGCTGGACGCGATCCTGAAATACACCTTCATGTGCAACAAACCCGTCGCGATCTTGACCGACGCGTCCTTTTGGGGAGGATACGGCGAATGATCCGGTCTGAAATTCTGCGCGAAATCGCGCCCATTCTGCGCGACCAACTGGTGATCTGTAACATCGGTCTGCCCAGCCAAGAGCTGCATATGATCGACGACCAGCCGACCAATTTCTATATGTTGGGAACAATGGGGCTATCATCCTCGATCGGGTTGGGGTTGGCGCTGGCGCAGCCTAAAACCGTGATCTCGATTGACGGCGACGGCTCGGTCTTGACCAATCTGGGCACCCTGCCAACCATCGCCAATAACGTTGCTGATAACTACATTTTGCTGATCATCGACAACGGATCTTACGGCTCGACCGGCGATCAACCGACCTATGCCGGCAAGAAAACCTCGCTGACAGCGGTGGCCAAAGCTTGCGGCTGCGAGAATGTGGTGGAATGCCGGGATGTGGATACAGGCAAGGTGCTGCAAGCGGCGATTGACAGCAAAAAGATGACCGTCATCGTGTGCAAATGCGACAGCGGCAATATCAAGCTGCCGGTCATCACCAAAGATCCGGTGACCATTCGTGATCGCTTTATGGCGGCGGTGGCAAGCTAGGTCATGGGGTCAGGCATTCATTCCAGCGCAGACGCGCGGCGCATCGCACAGCGCAGGCTGCCTTGGATGATTTTTGATTACATCGACGGCGCTGCCGGACAAGAAACCGGGGCCGCACATAACCGTGCGGCCTTCGACGCGCTGAAATTCCGGCCACGCGTTTTGCGAGATGTCAGCAATCGGTCGATTTCGGCCTCGGTCTTTGGGCAAAAAACCAATGCGCCTTTCGGGATCAGCCCGATGGGTATGTGTAACCTATCCGGGCCCGGCGCTGATCTGATGCTTGCGCGTCTTGCAGCGCGCGAAAAAGTCCCCTTGGGCGTCTCAACCGTTGCCTCGACCGCGATGGAACCTTTGATCGAGGCTGCCGAGGGTCATGCCTGGTTTCAGCTTTATTTCAGCGGAGATGGCGATGGGACATTCAAGCTGGTGGAGCGTGCTAAAACCGCTGGATACCAGACGCTTATCCTGACAGCCGATGTGCCAGAGGTCGGGCGCCGCCCGCGCGAGTTGCGGCACGGATTTACGATGCCGTTTCGCATTGGCCCCAAGCAATTTATCGATTTCGCGCTGCATCCGCGTTGGTCGCTCAACGCGCTGCTCAAAGGTCGGCCGCAAATGGCCAATTTCGAGATGCCAGGTTTTACGTTTGATCGCACCGAAAGTCGCGCCAAGGCGGATTGGGGAACGCTGGCAAAGCTGCGGGACGCATGGCCCGGAAAACTGGTCGTGAAGGGGGTTTTGGACGCCGAAGATGCCAGCATGCTAAAGCGCGCGGGCGTTGATGCGGTGCAGGTGTCCAGCCATGGCAGTCGACAATTGGAAGGCGCGCCAGCACCTATCGACGTTCTGGCAGAGATCAGGGCGGCCGTCGGCACGGACTTTCCGCTGTTTTTCGACACCGGGCTGCGGTCGGGTGAAGACGTGGTAAAAGCCTATGCGATGGGGGCAAATTTCACCTTTCTCGGGCGGGTCTTGCAATTTGCAATCGCGGCTGAAGGCGAAGAAGGTTTGCGCAAGCTCTGGCAAGTCTTGTGTGATGAAACCAGTATTACCTTGGCCCAAATCGGGGCAATTGCATTAGAGCCAAGCGCCTTGTCCAGCGCATTACGGCATCAAAAATAACGCGACCGGGAAACCCCGAGGCTAAATTTCTTTAGCCTGATTGAGGGCCGCTTCACGGATTTTATCCACTGTTCGGCAAGGTATAGCGCGACAATGGCCCGAATGAACGCGTGGTCGGTGCGCCGCGTCAGCAGGCCCGCTTTGGGGCAAACGCCTTGCTGCAAAACGGGGCACACGAGTGCCGTTTGCAACGATCTGAACCCGCCAACACACCCTTTGCGCAAGCGCGGCCCGCAGCGCATAACAGCGCCAAGAAAGCGGCTTTGCACAAATCTGTTGGCAGGAAAAATGACTTATGACTATGCTCGCTTAGAAATTTAGGCGGACCACGTGGCGGCATCAAACAAAAACGACCCTCTTTCCATCGACTTTGCGGCGTTGCGAACCTTGTGTTCTGTGCACTCGCAGAACTCTTTTTCAGGCGCTGCAGAGGTGCTCGACCTAAGCCAATCTATGGTGAGTTATACCATCGAACGGCTGAGGCGGGCCTATGATGACCCGCTATTTGTGCGTCAAGGCGGGGCAATTACGCCAACCCAGCGTTGCGAAGAAATTGTCGCTGCAGCAGAGCAAATCGTCGACCAGTACTGCACAATGGTGCAGCCGACCGAATTCACGCCCCTGACTGCAACAGCGACGGTCCGCATTTCCAGCAACTATTATGAACGCGTGACGTTGCTGCCGGCGCTTATAAAAGCTTTGCGGGTGCATTCGCCGGGAATTCAATTGGAGATGCTGCAATCTTTGACAGAAGGGCACGACCAGTTAAAAGCCGGTAAAACCGATATTCTTTTGACACCGGTCGAAACCGACGAAAGCGGCTTTTACACGCGAAAGTTGTTCAGCGAATATTATGTCTGCGTCATGGACCGCGACAACCCGTTGGCGCGAAAGCCTCTGACCGAAGAGCTTTACTGCAGCGCAAATCATGCCTTGGTTAGCTATGGCAGCAAATGGCGCTCTACCTATTTGACCGAACTCGAAGCGAAGGGTCATAGTTTACGGCAAACCTTGTGCATTCCAAGCCCCGAAAACATGTCGGGCCTGTTGGCGGGAACCGACATGATCTCGACGGTTCCAAGCCGTATTGCACATCGGATTACAGACCAATTGGTTGTCCGCGACTGCCCGTTTCGAGGAGAGTTCAATATTTTGATGTATTGGACTGCGCGGACCCACCATTCGAAGATGCACCTGTGGTTGCGCGGAATGATCGCTGACACGGTCGCCGAGGTGGTAAGAAAAGCAGACCACATCGAATAATTCGATACGGGTTATCTAAGCCATCGGGTTGTTCGGTTCCGCCTCGGTGTTAAGGTGAACTAGGTGTCTTGGAAGGGAAGTCGAGCCTTTAAATCTGCGATGACGAAAATTTCATCGAAGAGAAGCTCGGAGAGTTCAGGACATTTCTAGAAAATGACTGCTTGGGATCAATTTTATCCTTGCGTCAAAACCAGGTAGGTCACTGCCTGAGGTCCTTGGGAGGGGAATATGACTGACACATTGAACCGCAGAAAGTTTCTGCGCGGGTCGGCCGTTGTCGGCGCCGTTGCTTTGGCAACACCAGCTGTCGCACAAAACGCGACCACTACGCTAAAGATGCAAGCAGCTTGGGGCGGCGGCATTTTTCTGGAGAATGCGCAATCCTACGTGGACCGGGTCCATGCAATGGCTGGCAGCGCGCTAAAGATTGACCTTCTTGCGGTCGATTCAGTGGTCAAGACATCGCAGATGCAAGATGCGGTTCACCGCGGCGTTCTGGATGCTGCGCATTACGTGCCTGCCTATTGGTATTCCAAGTCAAAAGCAGCTTCGCTGTTCGGGACTGGCCCTTGCTATGGCTGGTCGTCGCAAGAAGTTCTGGGTTGGGTCAACTATGGCGGCGGCCAGGAACTGTTTGATGAGCTGATGGCCTCGCTCAAGCTCAACGTTGTGTCGTTCTTTAACTCGCCCATGCCTGCGCAGCCGCTTGGCTGGTTCAAAGAGCAGATCACCAGTGTCGATCAAATGAAGGGTTTGAAGTACCGGACCGTTGGTTTGGCCGCTGACGTTCTTTTGGAAATGGGCATGTCCGTTGTGCAGCTTCCGGGCGGCGAAATTCAGCCCGCCATGAAGTCGGGTCTGATTGATGCGGCCGAGTTTAACAATCCAACATCTGACCGTGACTTCGGGATGCAAGATGTCTCTAAGTTCTATCACTTGGCGTCGTTCCACCAAAGCCAAGAGTTCTTCGAGGTCACCTTCAATAAAAAGAAATACGAGGCCCTTCCGGCAGAGCTTCAGGCGATCTTGAAATACGCTTCCGAGGCAGAAAATTCCAACTTCTACTGGAACAACACCAAGCGTTACGCAGATGACCTGAACACATTGCGCGACGAGCAGGGCGTAAACGTCTACCGCACACCCGACGATGTCATGACCGGCCAGTTGGCAGCTTGGGATATTGTCATCGAGCGTATCTCGGCCGAAGATCCGTTCTTTGCCAGGGTCATCGAAAGCCAGAAAGCCTATGCCAAGAACGTCATGGGCTATCTGAACCTGAACCAGCCCGACTACAAGTTGGCCTATAATCACTACTTCGGTTGATCTGACCGAAAAGCGATTTGATCCGGGGGCCCGAAAGAGGCCTCCGGATTTTCAATGCCAAGGGGAGAGGCGCAAGTGATCAAATTCGTGCATACAATAGAAGGCCTAAGCGTATGGGTGGGGCGGGCCTTTGGCTGGTGCATCCTTATTCTGACGCTGTCAGTGTCCTATGAGGTGTTCGTTCGATACGTGCTGAATTCACCGACTGTTTGGGCGTTCGACATGATGGTGCAGATGTATGGCGCGCTGTTTTTGATGGCTGGCCCCTATGCGCTGGCGCAAGATGCTCATGTCCGCGGCGATGTTTTGTATCGCTTGTTTTCGGTCCGCTGGCAGGCGCGCGTTGATTTTGTTTTGTATCTGCTCTTTTTCTTCCCCGGCATGTTGGCCCTGTTCTGGTACGGTTGGGAAATTGCCTCTGACAGCTGGCGTTACAAGGAAGTTAGCTGGAACAGCCCCGCGCGTATTCAGATCTATTTTTTCAAGACCCTAATCCCGTTGGCGGGCGGTCTGTTGCTTTTGCAAGGCGTGGCCGAGCTGGTCCGCTGTTGGAGCGCTATCCGCACTGGCGTGTGGATGGAGCGTTTGGATGACGTGAAAGAGACCGAGGATATGCTGATGCATATGGACGAAGCCTCGATACCGGTCATCGTACCGAACCCGAAATAAGCGGCAACAGCTTTTGCGAAAGAGAATACGATGACAAATCCTGAAGTCGCCATCCTGATGCTATGCATGTTTATCATGCTTGTGCTGCTGGGGTTTCCGATTGCCTTTACCCTGATCGCTATGGGGGTCGGTTTTGGATATTTCGCCTATTATCAAGGCGGTATCGAAACCTTTTCCGATATTTTCAGCAACAACATCTTCTATCTGCTAAACCAAAACACCTATTCGGTGATGGAAAACGACACTTTGGTCGCGATCCCGCTGTTTTTGTTTATGGGCTATGTGGTGGAACGCGCCAACATCGTGGACCGGCTGTTCTTTTCGCTTTATATGGCGGCGCGAAATCTGCCCGGCTCGTTGGCCATTGCGGCGCTGTTGACCTGCGCCGTGTTCTCGACCGCGTCGGGCATCGTTGGGGCCGTGGTGACCTTGATGGGTCTGCTGGCTTACCCTGCGATGGCGAATGCGGGGTATAATAAGTCGTTTGCCTCGGGTGTGATCTGCGCCGGCGGCACGCTGGGTATTTTGATCCCCCCTTCGATCATGCTGATTGTTTACGCCGCGATCGGCAATCTGTCGCCCTTGCGGCTTTATGCGGCAGCC
>JBLIGH010000057.1:0-11492 GCA_047636855.1 Pseudorhodobacter sp. | reverse complement strand
TTGGGGGCCTGCCGAAACAGACCCAAGCGTTCAGAATAATACGTTCCAGTTCAATGCGCTACGGCGCGGCGATACAGTGGTTGCCTTGCAGCCGGAACGTGGTGATATCGCGGTACGCGATGATGACTACCATGATCTTAGCCGCACCCCGCGCCATGGCTATGTCGCCTTTTATTTGTGGCTGCGTGCGCAAGGCTTGCAGGCACTGGTCCATATCGGCGCGCATGGCACGCTGGAATGGCTGCCCGGAAAATCGGTGGCGTTGTCAGGTCAATGCTGGCCCGAGGCCCTGATCGGCGCGCTGCCCGTGATCTATCCGTTCATCGTCAATGACCCCGGCGAGGCGGCACAGGCCAAGCGGCGCATCGGTGCCGTCACCTTGGGTCATTTGCCGCCCCCCATGGCGCAAAGCGAAACCCCCGGCGCGCTGATCCGGCTGGAACGCTTGCTGGACGAATATTCCACCGCTGACGGGCTTGATCCCTCGCGCCGCGACCGGCTGATCGGCGATATCCGCGCCGAGGCTCAGGCCGCTGGCGTCGAAGAGGACCTTGGCCTTGCGCAAGATGCCTCGCCCGCCGAAGCAATGACGCGGATTGACCGCTTTGTCTGCGACATCAAGGAAAGCCAGTTTGGCGACGGGCTGCATATTTTTGGTCATGCGGACGGCGAGATGGCCGGGCTGCTGACTGCGCTTTCGGGGCGTCGCGTGGCGGCTGGCCCCTCGGGCTCGCCGTATCGCGGGCGCTCTGATGTGCTGCCCACCGGGCGCAATCTGTTTTCGGTTGATCCGCGTGCAGTGCCGTCGCGCGGGGCACATGCCCAAGGCGTGAAATTGGCCGAGGAGTTGCTGCGCCGGCATTTGCAAGACCACGGCGACTGGCCACGGGGGTTGGTGATTGACCTTTGGGGGTCGGCCTCGATGCGCACCGGCGGCGAAGAATTCGCCATGGCGCTGCATCTGGCTGGGCTTGCGCCGCGCTGGGACGAAGGGGCCGAACGGGTTTCGGGCTTTGAAGTGGTGCCGCTTGCCCTGCTGCGCCGCCCCCGCATCGATGTGACTTTGCGCGTCTCGGGCCTGTTTCGCGACGTATTTCCCGGTCTTGCCCAGATGTTTGAGGCAGGCGCTGCGGCCCTGGCCGAGCGCGAAGAAGCGCCCGAGGATAACCCCTATACGCAACGCATCTACCGCGTCTTTGGCCCCAAACCCGGCCTTTACGGTATGGGCATGACCGACGCGCTGGAAGATTACAGCGACGAAGGGCGGGCCGCGGCAGGCGAGGCTTGGCTCAAAGGTTCGGAATGGGCCATTGATGCGGGTGGCAACGCCCAACATGCCCGCGCCGCACTCGAGGCCCGCGTTTTGGCCGCCGACGGCTTTGCCCATGTGCAGGATCTGGCGGAAACCGATGTGTTGCTGGCCTCTGACTATGCCACGCATGAGGGTGGTTTTGCCGCCGCTGTCGCTGCTTTGGGCGGGCAAGAGCCAAGCCTTTACCATCTGGATGCCACCCGCGCCGATGCCCCCCGCGCCCGCAGTCTGCCCGAAGAAATCGCCCGCGTGCTGCGCGCCCGCGCCGCCAACCCTGCTTGGGCCGATGGCATGATGCGCCACGGTTTTCGCGGTGCAGCCGAGGTTGCAGCAACGCTGGATCACCTCGCGGCCTTCGCGCATTTGACCCGCGCCGTGCCCGCGCATTTGTTTGACCTGTATCACGAAGCGACCTTGGGCCGCGACGACCTGACTGCGTTTATGGCGACTGAGAACCCCAATGCGCTGGCCGCCCTGCGCGACCGTTTTGCCAAGCTGCGCGACGCAGGGCTTTGGGTCACACGCCGCAATTCCATCGCAGCCAGCCTAGAGGCCGAAGTATGACCCCGCCTATCATCAAAGGTTGGTGCCCCGGCGCGCTGCGCCCGATGATGTCGGGTGACGGGCTGGTGGTGCGGCTGCGCCCCTTTGGCGGGCGGCTGACGCAAGCCCAAGCGCGGGGCGTGGCCGAACTGGCGCGCCAGCATGGCAACGGGCTGATCGATCTTTCAGCCCGCGCCAATTTGCAATTGCGCGGCGTCACCGAGGCCAGCCATCCCGCCTTGATCGCAGGGCTGACGGATCTGGGCCTTGTCGATGACAACCCTCAGGCAGAGGCGCGGCGCAATATCATCCTTACCCCGTTTTGGACGACGGGCGACCTCTCGCATGTGCTGGCCGCTGATTTGGCGCGCGCCTTGAATACGGCCACACTGCCGCTGCCGGGCAAGTTTGGCTTTGCGGTCGATTGCGGTCCTGCCCCGGTGCTGCGCGATATCTCTGCCGATATCCGACTTGAGGCTTCGGGCGATGGCCGCGTGATCTTGCGCGCGGATGGCGCTGATCTGGGCGTTGCAGTCCCACCAGCCGAGGCGATTGCCCAAGCGGTGGCCTTGGCCGACTGGTTTTTGGCCAGCGGTGGCGCTGTGGCGGGTCGCGGGCGCATGGCGCGGCATCTTGCCCACACGGCGCTGCCACCAAGGTTTGCAACCGACAAGGCCTTACCCCACAGCCCAAAACCAACCTTGCCCGGCCCCTGCCCGCAAGGTTTTCTGACCGGTTTTGCCTTTGGCCAAATGCAGGCACAAACGCTGGCGGCTTTGGCCGATTTGGGTGCTTTGCGCCTGACACCTTGGCGGATGTTGCTGATCGAAGATCAGGCCGAAGCGCCGCAATTGCCCGATTTGATCACCCAAGCCGACGATGCCTTGCTGCGTGTGGTTGCCTGCACCGGTGCCCCCGCTTGCCCGCAAGCCTTGGCGGCAACCCGTGATCTGGCACGCGCGTTGGCAAGTTCGGTGCCGCAAGGCACGCTTTTGCATGTGTCGGGCTGCGCCAAAGGCTGCGCCCATCCCGGCCCTGCCGATGTCACACTTGTGGCTGTCGGCCAAGGCTATGCTGCATTGCACAATTTGACTGCGGCAGATACGCCGCCTTTTGACCCGCTGCCCCACCCTTTGACCGCCGAAAGCCTGATCGCAGCGCCCGGCCAATTGTTCGAGAACCCCTATGCCGCATAGCTATGAAACCAATGGCGCTGCCATCTACTTGCAATCCTTCGCGATGATCCGCGCAGAGGCGGACCTGCGCTGCTTCTCGCCCGAGGAAGAGATCGTGGCGGTGCGGATGATCCATGCCGCGGGCATGGTGGGGTTGGAGAAATTCATCCGCTTCAGCCCCGGCATGGCCATCGCCGCGCGGGCAGCACTGGAAGATGGCGCGCCGATCTTGTGCGACGCGCATATGGTGTCGGAAGGGATCACCCGCAAACGGTTGCCCAAAGACAATCAGGTGATCTGCACCCTGCGCGACCCGCGTGTGCCGAGGCTTGCAGCCGAAATGTCAAACACCCGCTCTGCCGCCGCATTAGAGCTTTGGCGCCCGGTTCTAGCAGGCGCTGTTGTGGCAATTGGCAATGCGCCCACCGCGTTGTTTCACCTGCTTAATATGCTCGAAGACCCGACTTGCCCGCGCCCTGCCGCGATCATCGGTTGCCCGGTGGGATTTGTCGGTGCGGCCGAAAGCAAGGACGCATTGATCACCGCGCCGCCCGTTCCGTCATTGGTGGTCGAAGGGCGTTTGGGCGGATCGGCGATCACTGTCGCAGCCCTCAACGCGCTTGCCAGCCGGAAGGAATAGATATGGCTCGGATCATCTGCGCAGGGCTTGGCCCCGGTGACCCCGATCTGATTTCGGTGAAGTCAGACCGCGCGATCCGTCAGGCCCGCCAAGTTGCCTTTTTCCGCAAGGCTGGCCGCAAAGGTCAAGCCCGCCAGATCGTCGAGGGCATGCTGGCCCCCGAGGCGGTCGAGCTGGCGATGGAATATCCGGTCACGACAGAATTGCCCTTCGACAGCCCCGAATATATCGATCTTCTGGCACGGTTTTATGACGATTGGGCCGAGCGTTTGGCAGCCCTGCCGGGCGAAGTCGTGGTGCTTTGCGAAGGTGATCCCTTCTTTTATGGCTCGTTCATGCATCTTTACACCCGCCTGCTGGGCCGGGTTGAAATGGATGTGATCCCCGGCATTACCGGCATGACCGGCTGTTGGAATGCCACCGGCACGCCGATCACCTGGGGTGATGATGTGATGACGGTTTTGATGGGGACTTTGCCCGAAGCAGACCTTGCGACCCATATGAAAACCTCGGACGCGCTGGTCATTATGAAAACCGGGCGCAACCTGCCCAAAGTGCGCCGCGCTTTGGCCGCAACTGGGCGGCTTGCCGACGCCTGGCTTGTCGAACGCGGCACCATGCCCAAGCAGCGCGTGATGCGGCTTGCCGATGTCGATGGCACCGATTGCCCCTATTTCGCAATTGTGCTGGTGCATGGCCATGGCCGCCGCCCCGAGGTCGCCGAATGAGCGGTTGGCTGGTGGTTGCAGGGCTTGGGCCGGGGTCAGATGCGCTGGTGACCCCCGAAGTGTCGCAGGCTTTGGCACAGGCCACCGATGTGGTCGGCTATATCCCTTACGTCGCCCGTGTCGCACCCCGCGAGGGGCTAACCCTGCATCCCTCCGATAACCGGGTCGAGATTGACCGCGCCCAGCATGCGTTGCAAATGGCCGCAAATGGGCGGCGGGTCGTCGTGGTTTCCTCTGGTGATCCCGGGGTGTTTGCCATGGCTTCCGCGATTTTCGAGGCGCTAGAGGCGCTGCCGCAGTTTCTGGACCTTGATATCCGTATCCTGCCCGGCATCACCGCGATGCTGGCCGCCGCGGCACGGGCGGGCGCCCCCTTGGGTCATGATTTTTGCGCCATCAACCTGTCGGATAACCTCAAACCCTTTGCCATCGTTGAAAAGCGCGTGGCGCTTGCGGCACAAGGTGATTTTGCGATGGCGTTTTACAACCCACGCTCGGCCAGCCGCCCGCATCAATTTGCACGCGTGCTAGAAGTTTTACGCGAAAACTGCGAGCCCTCGCGCTTGGTAATCTTTGCCCGCGCCGTCTCGGCCCCAGACGAGGCGCTGCGAGTGGTCACCTTGGCCGAAGCAACGCCCGAGATGGCCGATATGCGCACCGTGGTTCTGGTCGGCAATTCCGCAACCCGCCGCATCGGGCGCCATGTCTACACACCCAGATCCGCGCCATGACCCAGCCAAGCCATCACCTGCGCCACCGAACCGGCAATCGGCCGGACTGGCAGGGCTGGCCGGTCAATCATGATCACAGCCAAGCCCAAAACCCGTGCCGCCGCCAATTTGGCCTGCGCACCGCTGCCACCAGCGTTTTTGGCAACGATATGGCTGATGCTATGGCTTTGCAAAAGCGCCCGGTCGCCAGCCTCGGTAAAGGGGCCGCGCGCGATCACAGCTGTCGCATCGGGCAAGGGCATCAGGTCGGGCGCATCGACCAGCCGCAGCAGGTAATGATGTTGTGGCTTGGCGGCGAATCCTTCGAGGTTTTGCTTGCCGATGGCCAAAAACACCCGCGCGCGCATATCGGGCAGGGCCGCAACCGCCCCCGCCATATCCACAACATGGACCCAGCGATCGCCTGCTGTGGCCTGCCAAACCGGACGCTCAAACGCCAAAATGGGCAGGTTTGCGGCATCGCAGGCCGCAAGGGCATTCCGGCTCATCTGTGCCGCAAAGGGATGGGTCGCGTCGATCACATGGCTGATGTTTTCCGCCTGCAAATAAGCGTGCAAGCCCGCGATGCCGCCAAAGCCACCGACCCGCGTCGGGATCGGCTGCGCCACGGGATTTGCGGTGCGCCCAGCATAGGAAAACACCGCATCCAGCCCGGCTGCCGCAAAAACGCGGGCCAGATCAGAGGCTTCGGTGGTGCCGCCCAACAAAAGGATACGGGCCATGTCTGATCCTTGGCTTAGCATAATCGGTTTGGGCGAAGATGGCCTTGTCGGGCTGACGGATGCAAGCCGTAAGGCACTGGCGGCAGCAGAATTCGTCTTTGGCGGGCCGCGCCATCTGGCGTTGGCGGGTATTGCGCGGCCAAAAGCGCAAGAATGGCCCCTGCCGTTTTCGGTGGCCCCCGTTTTGGCGCTGCGCGGGCGGCGCGTCGCGGTATTGGCCTCTGGCGATCCGTTCTGGTTTGGCGCTGGCGGCTCTTTGATGCCGCATCTTGCGCCGCAGGAATGGCAATCGTTCCCGATGCCTTCGACCTTCGCGCTGGCCGCAAATCACTTGGGCTGGCGGTTGGAAGACACCCGCTGTTTTGGCCTACATGCTGCCCCTTTCGCGATGTTGCGCCCTTGCCTGATCAAGGGCGCGCGGCTGATCTGCTTGCTGCGCGGTGGCGAAGCCCCCGCTGAACTTGCCACTTGGCTGACCGATCAAGGCGCCGGTGCCAGCACCCTGCATTTGCTAGAGGCATTGGGCGGCCCGCGCGCGCGCTACCGCACGACCCGCGCTGACCGGTTCGACATTACCGAATGCGCCCCCCCCGTGGCGATGGCCGTCGAGGTGTCGGCCTCGGTCGGCCTGCCCAACAGTGCAGGCCTGCCCGAGGATAGCTTTTGCCATGACGGCCAAATCACCAAAAGCCCCATTCGCGCGCTGACGCTGTCTGCCCTTGCCCCAAGGCGCGGTGAATTGCTGTGGGACATTGGTGCCGGATCAGGCTCGGTTTCTGTGGAATGGTGCCTTGCCGGTGGGCGGGCTTTGGCCTTGGAACCCCGATCTGACCGTCTGGCCAATATCAACCAAAACATCGCGCGCTTTGGTTTGGCGCAGCAAATGCAGGCCGTAGAAGGTGCGGTTTCCGGCGGAAAGCTCCCTCAAACGCTCGCTGACTCCGGCCCCCCGGATGCCGTCTTTATCGGCGGTGGCGGCGATGCAGCCCTGCTCGAAACCTTGTTTGCCACAATGCCCAAAGCAACCCGGCTGGTGATGAACGCCGTCACGCTGGAAACCGAGGCTTTGCTGGTTTTATGGCAAGCCCTAAAGGGCGGCAGTTTGATGCGGGTCGAGCTTGCCCATGCCAGCCCTTTGGGCAAAATGCGCGGCTGGTCACCAACGCGTGCCGTCGTGCAATGGTCGGTGCTGCTATGATCGTGGCGGGGTTCGGTTTGCGGCAAAAGGCAACGGTTCAGTCCCTGCAAAGCCTGCTTGCGGCGTCGGGCCAGACCGTTCACGCACTGGCCGTGGTCGCGGATAAGGCCGATCTGCCCGCCATCACAGGGCTTGCCACCGCGATGGCGCTGCCGCTGCACCGCATTGGCCTTGCCGATCTGGCAACAGACCGCGCCCAAACCCTTTCGCCGCGCCAGCCTGCGCGCTATGGCAAGACATCCGTGGCCGAGGCTGCGGCTTTGGCCGCCGCAGGCAAAGGCGCGCGGTTAATCCAACCTCGGCTGTGCGCCGCAGATGGCATGGCAACAGTGGCAATAGCAGAAGGAACAGGCCTATGACGGTTCATTTCATTGGCGCGGGCCCCGGTGCGGCCGACCTGATCACCCTGCGCGGGCGTGACCTGATCGCGGCCTGCCCGGTCTGCCTTTATGCAGGCTCGCTGGTGCCCGAGGCTTTGCTGGGCCATTGCCCCGAAGGCGCGCGCATCGTGAACACAGCGCCCTTGTCGCTGGACGAGATCATGACCGAAATCGCCGCCGCCCATGCCAAAGGCCAAGATGTGGCACGGCTGCACTCCGGTGATCTGTCGGTTTGGTCCGCGATGGGCGAGCAGTTGCGCCGCCTTCGCGCGCTTGACATCCCCTATGATGTGACGCCCGGCGTGCCCTCGTTTGCCGCAGCTGCCGCCGTTTTGGGCGCCGAGCTGACGCTGCCCGGCGTGGCACAATCGGTGATCTTGACCCGTACCTCTGGCCGCGCCTCTGCCATGCCCGAGGGCGAGACCCTGGCCGCTTTTGCCGCAACCGGTGCGACGCTGGCAATCCATTTGTCGGTGCATGCACTGGCGCGCGTCGTGGCCGAGCTGACGCCGCATTACGGCGCGGATTGCCCGATTGCGGTGGTATGGCGCGCCAGCTGGCCCGATCAACGCGTGCTAAAAGCCACGCTGGAAACGCTGGAAACGGCTGTTGATACTGATATGGCGCGCACCGCATTGATCCTTGTGGGCCGTGCATTGGGGGCCGAAGATTTCGACGAAAGCCGGCTTTACGCTGGTGATTATGACCGCCGTTACCGCCCGGTTGGCACCGATCCCCGTTTTCCGGAAAGCATCTGATGCCCAAAGGTCTGCTCATCTCTGCCCCCGCCTCTGGCACGGGGAAAACCACGGTCACATTGGGCCTTCTTGCGGCTTTGCGCAGGCGTGGGCTGGTGGTGCAACCTTTCAAAAGCGGGCCCGATTATATTGACCCGGCCTTTCACACCGCGGCCTCTGGGCGGCCATCTTTCAACCTCGACAGCTGGGCGATGCGCGCCGATATGCTGCATGGGCTGGTCGCACAGGCCGATGATGCCGATCTGATCCTAAGCGAAGGCTCGATGGGCCTGTTTGACGGCGTGGCAAAACCGGGCGAACTGGGCACCGGCGCCAGTGCGGACATTGCCGCCCTGATGGGGTGGCCGGTGCTTTTGGTGATCGATGTCTCGGGTCAGGCGCAATCTGCCGCCGCCGTGGCGCTTGGCTTTGCCAAAATGCGCCCCGATGTGATCTTGGCAGGTGTGGTGTTGAACCGCGTCGCCTCGCCCCGGCACGAGGCTTTGGCCCGCGTGGGAATGGAGGCCGTTGGCATTCGCGTCTTTGGCGCTTTGCCGCGCAACCCCGCTATTGCCTTGCCCGAACGCCATCTGGGCTTGGTGCAGGCCGCGGAAAACCCGGCGCTGGAAACCTTCCTAGAGGCCGCGGGCAGTTTCATTTCAACCCATCTGGATCTGGACGCTATTTTGCAATCCGCTGAAGGTCTTAAGACGCCGACGACCAACAGCCAAATACAGCCGCCTGGCATGCGTGTAGCCCTTGCCCGCGACACCGCTTTTTCCTTCGTCTACCCGCATCTGATCGCTGGGTGGCGTGCCGCCGGGGCCACAATCCTGCCGTTCTCGCCTTTGGCCGACGAAGGCCCCGATGACAGCGCCGATTGCTGCTGGCTACCGGGCGGCTACCCCGAGTTGCATGCAGGCACCATTGCTGCGAATTCCAATTTTCGCAAAAAAATCAACGCTTTTGCCGAAACGCGCCCCGTCCACGGCGAATGCGGTGGCTATATGGCGATGGGTGCGGGTCTGATCGACAAGCAAGGCATCCGGCACCAGATGGCCGGGCTATTGGGCCTTGTTACCTCTTACGAGCAGCGCAAAATGCATCTGGGATACCGTGCCGCTTGCCTGCAAGCCGCGATCCCGGGACAGCCCAAGGGGGCGCGGTTGCGCGGGCATGAGTTTCACTATTCCACCATCCTCGAGCAGCCCGACGCCGCATTGGCCGATGTTGTCGATGCTACACGCACGACAGTTCCCGAAACCGGCTCTTTGCGCCGGTTTGCGGCGGGGGGCATGGCAACGGGCACCTATTTCCACCTTATCGGACGCGCAACATGACTGGCTTTGTTTCTTTCGTTTCCTCCGGCCCCGGCGATCCCGAACTTTTGACGCTCGCCGCTGTTAACCGTCTGAAAATTGCCGATGCGGTGCTGTTTGACGATCTTTCTTCCGGGCCAATCTTGGAATATGCCAGAGCGGGCGCTGATCTGGTGGGCGTCGGCAAGCGCGCCGGCCGGACCTCGCCAAAACAAGATCACGTCAGCCGATTGTTGGTCGAATATGCCAGCACCGGGGCGCATATCGTGCGGCTGAAGTCCGGCGATGCCGGGATTTTCGGGCGGCTCGAAGAAGAGATCATCGCCCTGCGCGAGGCCGGGATCAAGTTCGAGATCATCCCCGGCGTCACTGCGGCATCCGCCGCCGCCGCCGCCGCTTGCATCCCGCTGACCCGCCGCCTAACCGCGCGGCGTGTGCAATTTTTGACCGGTGCCGATGTGACAGGCGGCTTGCCTCAGGATCTGAATTGGGCGGCTTTGGCCGATCCTGATGTCACCTCTGTGATCTATATGGGCAAGCGCACCTGCGCCGAGCTTGCCTTGAATTTGCAAGCCCATGGGTTGCCTGGTGAGACCCCCGTGATGCTGGCCGAGAATGTCTCGAAACCCAATCAAAAGCTGTCTCGGGGCACGGTTGCGGGCTTGGCCGATCTTGTGGCGCAGGACGGCAGTGATGGCCCCGCACTGATCTTGATCGGACCATTGGCAGAGGCACCATGATCCGCGTCACCCTGTGCAAAACCTGCCCGGCAGGACAAGAAGGGCTGATCGAGCCTTTGTCGAAGGCCATTGAAAATATGGGGTTTTCGGTCGAGGCCAGCGAGACAGAGTGCCATTCTGGCTGCGCGCGCCCCTCGACCATCGGCTTTCGTGCGACGGGCAAAACCGCCTATCTGTTTGGCGATATCACCGCAGGCGATCTGCCCGATATCCTGACCTTCTTGCGGCTCTATCACCAAAGCCCCGACGGCAATTTTGCCGATACTCGGCCCTTGGGCGCATTGCGGCTGAAAGCCTTGGCCCGAATTCCGGGTTAAGGTCGGGAAATCCCTGCACTGTGCCGCATTACGCCTTGACCGCAGGGCCCAAAAAGCGGCAAATGACGGTGCACGGTGTTCGATTGGTGCAAAGCATCCGAGCTGAAACGGGAATGGGAACGGGCGGACCAAAAGCGGCGCCCAAACCCCAACCGCCCCCGCGACTGTATGCGGCGAGCGGCCTTCCAATTAGCCACTGACCGGGGTTCCGGTTGGGAAGGCGGAGGGCAAGCTGCGACCCGCGAGTCAGGAGACCGGCCTTGCGACGGAAACAATTCAACCGTCGGGTGTGACGGATAGGAGAAGAATATGACGACTAAGGCCCTTACGCAGAACACGACCCTTACACAGACCAATGCAAAATCTTCGGCTTTGCTGTCCGTGCTTTTTGTTGCCCTTTTGGGCGGCACCATGCTGTTTCTGGCAGGCCATGCGCAATCGCAAGTGCTGCATGACGCGGCCCATGACGTGCGCCATGCCTCTGGCTTTCCCTGCCACTAAGGCACGGTCACCCGTCACATGATAAAACGGATGCTGACCAGCGCGTTGTTCGCTGGCTTTGCGGCGGGGCTGTTTGCGGCCCTGCTGCATTTCGCGTTCGTGCAGGAGTATATTCTTCTGGGCGAGCAATATGAAACCGGGGCTTTGACGCATTTTGCAGCCGCCGCCGCTGACCATGGCGACGCAACACAGCCCCATGCAGACGATCATGACCACAGCCATGACGACACTTTGGGCGGTGATACCAACCCCTTGATACGTAACGGATTAACCGTGGCTTTCGCGGCACTGATCTATGTTTCCTACGCCTTGATATTGGTCGCTGGGTTTGGCATGGCCGAAGCCTTTGGCGTAAAAATCACCGCGCGTGAAGGCTTGCTTTGGGGCATTGCGGGCTTTGTCAGCTTTCAGCTGGCACCTGCATTGGGTCTGGCACCGGAATTGCCCGG
>JBLIGH010000056.1:0-11512 GCA_047636855.1 Pseudorhodobacter sp. | reverse complement strand
AGGAACGGTCACGAAAAGAGGGGCGAACCAAAAGATCCCAAAATTAAGGCGAATAAGCAGGCTCATACAGGCAACCGCTATTTTGCTTCCGACAAAAAACCAATCCGGCGCGCGAGCGAGCAGACATCCCCCCAGGTGGCGCGCGCAGTCGGAAAAGGCCCGGCGACGGGACAGGGCGGCGGATCGAGCAGTGGCAGCAGCTCGGTCCGCCGTTGTCCGTTTTAAAGGGTCGAAAACGTAAAGGTGTGTAAGGAACAAGGGACGTGTCTGAGGACTTTAGAGGCGAATACTACCAAAAGGTAGATGCTAAGGCGCGGGTCTCGATCCCGGCAGCCTTTCGCCGTGTTCTTGACGCGGGTGATCCCCACACCTCCGAATTTCCCCGCACACGCCTTGTGATGGTCTATGGCGGCAAGCACCGACAATATGTCGAATGCTACACCCAGCAAGGCGCAGATAAGATTGCGCGCAAAGTTCAAAAACTCCCCCTCGGTTCCACCGCCCGCAAGATTGCAGAGCGTGATTTGATCACCCGGTCGCTGACGGTCGAGATTGATGATGATGGTCGTATCGTTTTGCCGCAAAAAGTTCGCGATAAGATCGAATTTGGCGCCGCGACCGAAACTGCTTTTGCCGGCACGCTGGACCGGTTTCAGATTTGGCGCAAAGATACCTATGACACCGTAACCGGTGGGCTGGATGATGATGAAGACGATTTGCCCGAGGGCGTCGACGTCTTGTCGCTTCTGGGCGACATCGACCCGGGGGTATAAGTCTTGGAAAACCGCGATCAAAATGCCGATCGCCCACCGCATATTCCGGTATTGATCCGTCCCTTGATAGAGGCTGTTGCCCCCGTCACCGGCCATTGGCTGGACGGCACCTTTGGCGCAGGCGGTTATGCCCGCGCATTGCTGGCCGCAGGGGCCGATAAGGTCACCGGCGTTGACCGCGACCCGCTGGCGCTGGAACTTGCCGCCCCTTGGGCTGCTGATTTTGGCGACCGTTTGGCGTTGGTGGCGGGCAACTTTTCGGAACTCGACAGCCATGCAGGCGCGCTTTTGGACGGCATCGTGCTGGATCTGGGCGTGTCGTCAATGCAGCTGGATCTGGCAGAACGCGGCTTTTCCTTTGCCAAGGATGGCCCGTTGGATATGCGTATGGCGCAAGATGGCCAGTCGGCCGCTGATATCGTCAACGGTGCCTCCGAAGAGCATATCGCCGATATCCTTTATCATTATGGCGAAGAGCGCGCCTCGCGCCGTATCGCCCGCGCTATTGGTAAAGCGCGCGAGGCGGGACCGATCACCACGACGCTGCATTTGGCGGAAATCGTCTCGGGCTGCTTGCCGCGCCCAAAGCCGGGGCAAAGCCATCCTGCAACCCGCAGCTTTCAAGCGATCCGCATCGCCGTGAACACCGAATTTACCGAGCTCGCCGAAGGTCTTGAAGCCGCGGAACGCGCGCTTAAACCCGGTGGCATACTGGCGGTGGTGACGTTCCACAGCCTTGAGGACCGCATCGTCAAGCGCTTCTTCCAGAACCGTTCGGGCAATGAGGCGCAGACCAATCGCTACGCCCCGGCGCGCGCTGAAGATGACGCTTACTTCACCTTGGTCACCCGCCGCGCTGTAGCACCCGACGAGCAAGAACTGGCCGAAAATCCGCGCTCGCGCTCGGCCAAGCTGCGCATCGGGCGACGGACTGCAATGCCCGCAGGTCACGTGGACCCAGCCAAGCTGGGCGTGCCGATGCTGCCCGGGCAATCCGGCTCTAAATCCTATTCCACTGCTAAGAAAGGCCGCCGTTGATGCGCCCCTTCCTTTCGTTTTTGACAGCTATGGCGTTGATGATGCTGGCTTTCTGGGCTTACCGCGAGAATTACGCGACACAGCGCGCGATCCGCGATGTCTCGGGCTTGCAACGAGAGATTACCGACTTGCGCGAAGCATTGGCGCTGCAAAAAGCCGAATGGGCCTATTTGAACCGCCCCGACCGGCTGCGCGATCTTGCGTTGTTGAATTTCGATGCTTTGCGTTTGTTACCACTGGAACCTGCGCAGTTTGGCCGGGTTGATCAGGTGGTTTATCCGCGTCCGCCCTTGTTGGAACCCGAGATCACGAACCCCATTGATACGATTGGCACGATAGACGGTGAGGAGGTTGACCCGCTATGACCCGCACGCCACTGCGCCCCCTTGCCCGTATTTTGGAGGCCCGCGCCAAGGGGCAAAACCCTGATCACATCGAACGCGAAAACATTCGCCTGCGCGCCGAAGACACGCGCGCGCGCGCTCAAAACCGGGCCGAGGGGCGGCTTTTGATCCTCGGTTTGGCCTTTGTTGCAGCCTTTACCGTGGTCGGCGCTCGGATGGGTCTTTTGGCGGCCTCCGAACCGTCAGAGCCAAGCTTTGCCGGGTTGGGTACGGAAATTAGCGCCCTGCGCGCCGATATCACCGATCGCAATGGCCGTGTTCTGGCGACCAATCTTTCGACCCATGCGCTTTATGCCCATCCCAAACATATGATCGATCCGGCCCGCGTCGCCCAAGAGCTAGAGGTCATTTTCCCCGATATGAAAGCGGCCGACCTGCAACGGCGCTTTACCGATGGCCGCTCGTTCCTTTGGCTGCGCAAGAAACTCAGCCCCGAACAAGTGCAAGCCGTGCATGATATTGGCGACCCCGGCCTGTTGTTTGGCCCGCGCGATATGCGACTTTACCCCAATGGCGCTTTGGCGGCGCATATTCTGGGCGGCGCGTCTTTTGGCGTCGAAGGCGTGAACTCGGCCGAGGTGATCGGCGTTGCGGGCATCGAACGGGCGTTGGATACACGCTTGCGCGACCCGACGCAGGCGGGTCAGCCCTTGGCGCTTTCGTTGGATCTGACGGTGCAGGCCACTGTCAAAGAAGTGTTGTCTGCGGGCATGGGGATGATGAATGCCAGAGGCGCCGCCGCCATTTTGCTGGATGTGCACACAGGCGAGGTCATCTCGATGGTTTCGCTGCCAGATTTCGACCCCAACGACCGGCCCAATGCGCTGGTCACGGGCGATGCCGCTGACAGCCCGCTTTTCAACCGCGCGGTTCAAGGTGTCTACGAGCTTGGCTCGACGTTCAAGATTTTTGCGACGGCACAGGCGATCGAGATTGGCCTCGTCAATGCCGACACGATGGTCGATGCCGACGCCCCGATGCAATGGGGCAAATTCAGGATTAAAGAGTTTGAGAACCACAATTACGGCCCGCTTTTGTCGGTGACCGATGTGATCGTGAAATCCTCTAATGTCGGCACGGCGAAACTGGCACTGCGGATCGGGGCAGTGCGGCAGCAGGAATTCCTGAAATCGCTGGGCATGTTCGCGGCAACCACGCTAGAGCTGAGCGAAGCCCCCGGGGCAAAGCCGCTTTTGCCTGCGCGCTGGGCTGATATTACAACCATCACAACATCTTACGGCCACGGCATGTCGGCCAGCCCGATGCATCTGGCGGCAGCCTATGCGACGATTGCCAATAAGGGGGTTTCGATCCCGCCAACCTTGTTGCGCCGCGACACGCCCCCGCAGGGCACTCGCATCATGTCCGAAGCGACCGCGCGCGCTTCTGTGGATATGCTGCGTCAGGTCGTGGTTCGCGGCACCGCCTCGTTTGGCGAGGTTGAAGGCTACGAGGTGGCAGGCAAGACTGGCACCGCCGATAAGCCAAATAAAGCCGGTGGGTATTATAATGATAAAGTTATCAACACCTTCGCCTCGATGTTTCCGGCGTCTGATCCGCAATATGTGCTGATTGTGACACTGGACGAACCGGTTGAAACCTCTGGCCCCAAACCCCGCCGCACGGCAGGTTGGACCGCTGTGCCGGTGGCCGCCGAAGTGATCCGCCGCGTCGCCCCCTTGCTGGGGCTAAGACCACAGATTGAAATCCTGTCCCCAATTGCGGTAACAGCAGTCAATCAATGATGACAATATGGGGTATCTTGGGTGACAAAGGTCCGACAACTTTCTGATCTCGGCCTGACAGCGCGCGGGGGGGAAAACCCACAAGTCACCGGAATTTCCGTGGATAGCCGTGCGGTTACCCGCGGAAATCTTTTTGCAGCCTTGCCCGGCAGCACGGTTCACGGCGCGCATTACGTCAAGACGGCGCTTGAACGCGGGGCCACCGCGATTCTGACCGATGCCGAAGGGGCGGCTCTTGCGCGTGCGGAAATCACCGGGGCGGGGGCTGCACTGGTTGTAGCACAAGATCCGCGCCAAGCGCTGGCCTATGCTGCCGCTTTGTGGTTTGCGCTGCAGCCCGAAGTGATTGTTGCGGTCACGGGCACCAATGGCAAAACCTCGGTCGCCAGCTTTGCCCGCCAGATCTGGATGGCGTTGGACCATGCCGCGATCAATATCGGCACGACTGGCGTCGAAGGGTCTTGGCACGCGCCTTCGCCCCATACCACGCCCGAACCCATCACCTTGCACCGGCTGTTGTCAGATGCGGTTGGCGCGGGCATCACCCATGCCGCGATGGAAGCATCCTCGCACGGTCTTGACCAGCGCCGTCTGGATGGGGTGCGGCTGGCTGCGGCGGGTTTCACCAATTTCACCCAAGATCATCTGGATTATCACCACACGTTCGAGGCCTATTTCGACGCAAAAGCCGGGCTATTCTCGCGGCTTTTGCCCGAAGATGGCGTGGCAGTGATCAATATCGACGACCCGCGCGGCGCCGATATGGCCGCCATTGCCGAAAGCCGGGGGCAGGATGTGCTTTGCGTTGGCCGCAGCGCGCGTGCCGATCTGCGTATTCTGGGCCAGCGTTTTGATGCCACAGGGCAGGATGTGCGGTTGGAATGGCTAGGGCAGGCGCATCAGGTCCGGCTGCCACTGATCGGCGGCTTTCAAGCCGATAATGTGGTGCTGGCCGCCGGGCTTTGCATCGGCGCAGGTGATGATCCCACCCGTATTATCGAGGTATTGCCACAAGTGACCGGCGTGCGCGGCCGCATGCAATTGGCGGCAACCCGGCAAAATGGCGCTGCGGTCTTCGTCGATTACGCCCATACACCCGATGCCCTTGCCACGGCGCTTCAGGCGCTGCGCCCGCATGTCATGGGCCGCATTGTCGTGGTCTTCGGTGCCGGGGGCGACCGCGATACGTTAAAGCGACCGCTGATGGGGCAGGCTGCCGCCGCGCATGCCGATATCTTGTTTGTCACCGATGATAACCCACGCTCTGAAGATCCCGCTTCGATCCGCGCCGCCATCCTTACCGCCTGTCCGCAAGCCCATGATATCGGTGACCGCGCCGAGGCGATCTTGCGCGGCGTTGATGCGCTTGGCCCCGGTGATGCCTTGTTAATCGCAGGCAAAGGCCACGAATCCGGTCAGACCATCGCGGGTCAGACTTATCCTTTCGATGATGTCGAACAAGCCTCTGTCGCGGTTGCCGCACTTGATGGGCTGATCTGATGCCACAGCTTTGCGTTTTTTCCCCGTTCGCTTTGTTTTCGGTCCAAATATCTCACAAAGGGTCCGGAGGACGTGAAGCCCCCCGGCGCTCTATCCCAAATTCCGCCCTAAAGTCTGCCGCCAGACCCACATCGCCCAAAGGACAGACCCAGCCATGACCCCGATTTGGACCGCGCAAGATGCCCAAAATGCCACGGGTGGCCTGTCAAATCGCGATTGGCAGGCTTACGGCGTCTCTATCGACACCCGAACCTTGCAGCCGGGCGATCTTTTTGTGGCTTTGACAGATCTACGGGACGGCCATGATTTCGTGGCGCAGGCCTTGCAGAAAGGGGCCGCCGCGGCGCTTGTCACCCACGTTCCCGCAGGCGTGGCGCCTGATGCGCCGTTGCTGATCGTGCCCGATGTGCTTGAAGCACTCGGGGCGCTTGGGGCGGCAGCCCGTGCCCGCACCAAGGCGCGCATCATTGGTGTCACGGGGTCAGTCGGCAAAACCTCTACCAAGGAAATGCTGCGCACGGCGTTTTCAAGCCAAGCGCGCCTGCATGCGGCCGAGGCCAGCTATAACAATCATTGGGGCGTGCCCCTGACATTGGCGCGCATGCCAGAGGACACTGAAATCGCGGTGATAGAGATTGGGATGAACCATCCCGGCGAAATCGCCCCCTTGTCGCGGCTTGCCCGTCCGCATATCGCATTGGTCACCACCGTGGCCCCCGCACATTTGGAAGCCTTCGCCGATCTTCAAGCCATCGCGGTCGAAAAAGCCGGCATCATCGAGGGGTTAGAGCCTGACGGCACTGCGATTTTACCTGCTGATCTGAAGGTAACGCCGATCCTGACCCAAGCCGCCTCGCTGGCTGGCGTCAAGACGATCACCTTTGGCAGTCACGCGCAGGCCGATTACCGTCTGATCGATGTGCAGATCACCGAATTTGCAACCATCGCCCGCGCCAAGGCCGATGATCGCAACTTGCTGTTCAAGCTCTCAACCCCCGGTCGCCATTTCGCAAGCAATGCGCTGGCGGTGCTGGCCATAGGGGATGTCTTGGGGTTGGATGCGATGATAACCACTTCCGATCTGGGTCGCTGGGCACCGCCTGCAGGCCGTGGAACCCGTGAAACCATCTTGCTGGACCTGGTGGACGGCTTTAGCTTTGGTTTGATCGACGATGCGTTCAACGCCAATCCGGCCTCTGTCGCGGCAGGGCTCGACCTTCTTGCCGCCTGCCAGCCGACCAATGGGATTGGCCGTGTCGCTATTGGACGCCGCATCGCAATTCTGGGCGATATGCTGGAACTCGGCCCGACCGAGGTCGCCTTGCATGCAGCCCTTGCCGATAACCCGGCCTTGGCGCAAATCGCCCTTGTGCATTGTATTGGCCCGCGCATGAAAGCGTTGCATGACGCACTTCCGAAATCCAAGCGTGGCCATTGGGTCGAAACGGCAGACGAGCTGCTGCCCCGGGCCCATAGCTTGGTCGATGCTGGTGATATCGTTTTGGTCAAAGGCTCTAAAGGCATAAAGGTCAGTCTTTTGGTTGACGCATTGCGCAAATTGGGGCAACCGAACCCCACAGATCAAGGGACAGATTGAATGCTTTACTGGCTAACCGAGTTTTCCGACGGCGGCGACTTTTTCAATCTGTTTCGCTATATCACCTTCCGCGCGGGCATGGCTTTTGCCACAGCGCTGATCTTTGGCTTTATCTTTGGTTTGCCATTGATCAACCTGCTGCGCCGCAAGCAGGGCAAGGGCCAACCTATCCGCCTCGATGGTCCGCAAACTCATTTTGCCAAGGCCGGAACCCCCACGATGGGGGGGTTGCTGATCCTGTCGGCGCTGCTGTTTTCCACCCTGCTTTGGGCGCGATTGGATAACCCCTATGTCTGGATCGTGCTGGGCGTTACCTTTGCGTTCGGCCTGATCGGTTTTGCCGATGATTATGCCAAAGTCTCTAAGCAAAACACCAAAGGTGTCAGCTCGCGCATCCGAATTGTGCTTGGGCTGATCATTGCGGCGATTGCGGCCTATGCTTCTACTTTGGCGCATCCCGCGGCGCTGTCGGGCCAGTTGGCCCTTCCGGTTTTCAAGGATACGCTGATCAATATGGGCGTGTTTTTCGTCCCCTTTGGCATGATTGTCATCGTAGGCTCTGCCAATGCGGTCAACCTGACGGACGGGCTGGATGGTTTGGCCATCATGCCGGTGATGATTGCTGCTGGCACGTTGGGGGTGATCTCTTATGTCGTTGGTAACTTTAACTATACCGATTATCTTGGGGTGCATTTTGTGCCCGGCACAGGCGAGCTGTTGATCTTCACCGCCGCGCTGTTTGGCGGTGGCCTTGGGTTTTTGTGGTACAACGCCCCCCCCGCCGCGGTCTTCATGGGCGATACCGGCTCGCTTGCATTGGGCGGCGCGCTGGGCGCGATTGCCATCTGTACCAAGCACGAACTGGTTCTCGCCATCGTCGGAGGCCTTTTCGTTGTCGAAGCAATGTCGGTCATCATCCAGGTGCTTTATTTCAAAAAAACCGGTCGCCGGGTTTTCTTGATGGCCCCGATCCATCACCATTTCGAGAAAAAAGGCTGGGCCGAGCCGCAGATCGTCATCCGCTTTTGGATCATCTCGTTGATCCTTGCGATGATCGGCCTTGCCACCTTGAAGCTGCGCTAACTCCGCCGCTTGTCTTTGCCAAGCATCGTAACAAAGGGTCTTTGACCGCGCGGCTCATGCCTGTGATTTCAGCGCGCTACAAAGCCCTTCTTTCATGTAAGCCTTGAAATTTCCGTCGGTGCATTTGCGCACGAACGCTGTGCATGCGCCCCAAATCGCATTTCCCACGCCCTTTCAGGCGGCGGTGCGTAGGGCTTATCGCATTGCAATCGCGCAATACCCTATAGTTTAAGCGCTTTTATGAGATCTTTGAATGACGGCGGGCATTCTTGCGCAGACAAAAGAGCCTCCTTACAAATTGCAGTTATCCGCCGAGACCGAAGCGTGATTTTGCATTTTGGGTCCGAAGGGCCATATTGGAGGGACAGAGCCAATGATGACCCTGCGAACACGACACACCACAACCAAAGGACCCCAAGATGAAACGCATCCTTTTGACCTCTGCCCTAATCATCGCGGCTGCGACTGGCACTGTTTCGGCCCAGCCTGCACAAAATCAATTGTCGGTCAGCCAGCGTCAGATTGTCCATTCCTATCTGCCGAACGCAGATCTCGATAATCTGCGTGCGATCCAAGTCAGTGCAATCAGCGCTGCAATCGTCAATCGCGATTCCGATTTTTTCAAGTCTCAAGTGTTCGGTGATCGTGTTAAAATCATCCTGAACTGGTAGAGGTGCGCGTGCCTCAGAACGGCTGCGAATTGTGATTGTTCAAAACACCCAAGAAGGCAGCGATCCGAAAGGACACTGCCTTTATTGAACTGGGCAAGCGCCAAACCTTTGTGCAGGGATTACCTTTGCCGCAAGGCTAGGACTTGGCCAGAATAGGCCTTCAGGCCTAAACACCGCAATCCCTTTGCGATTGCGCAAAGGCCCCGAACATCGCCAACCCGCTTTTTTGCACGCAGTCTTTATTGGCTGCACTGAACCGCAGACAAATCCCCGAAAAACCCGCGATTGAACCAACACCCCAGAGGGTGATTTTGCCGAACCTCAGGCATTCTTCCGGCCCAAAGCCTTTCATCTGTTCTTAAATATCCATATCCCACCGTGCCAAAGGTCGCAGCCCAAATCAGGGGACTGTGCTCGGGCGCGGCTTTTGCTACAACGCGGCCAAAGCCCTTGCTGAAAGCCAGACCCCATGATCGACCAACGCCCCCTTCGCCCCAAAGCTCTTATCACCGGCGGCAATCGCGGGCTTGGCCGTGCCATCGCCGCCGCATTGATCGCGAAAGGCTGTTCTGTCACCATCGGCGCACGCGACCGGGCCGAGGGCGAGGCGGCAGCGTCGGATTTGGGCTGCACCTTTGTCCGTATCGATCTGATGGATGCTGACAGCTATTGCGACGCGTTTTTGCATACCGGTGGTTTTGATGTTTTGGTCAATAACGCGGGCGTTTTGAACGAAGTCTCGTTGCTTTCATCCAAATCCGATTTTGCGCAAGCGATGGAGGTGATGGTGGCCGCCCCCTTGGACTTGATCCGTCTGTGTACACCGCGTTGGCGCGACACGGGGTGGGGCAGGGTGGTTAATATCTCGTCGCAATGGGGCAGCCATGCCGAAGGTTTGGGCGGCCCCGGTGCTTATGGCATCGCTAAGGCCGCGTTGAATGCGATGACCCGCGCGCTGCCGCGTGACCTGCCGCCCGGCGTCAAGGTTAATGCCTGCTGCCCCGGTTGGGTACAAACCCGTATGGGCGGCGCAGGGGCGACCAGAACCCCGCAAGAGGCGGCAGATACCCCGGTTTGGCTGGCGCTTCTGCCCGAAGACGGCCCGACGGGTGGCTTTTTCCGCGATCGTCAACCATTGGGCTGGTAGGCTTCAACATCGCGGCAAGTATCGAAACCGGGGCTCGATGACAGACCCTGATGCCGGCGGGTTTGACATTGCTTTTCGGGTTGGGTCGCTGGCAGACACAAGGTTGAAAGCGTTTGGGCGAAAGGATATTGGGTGGGCGATTTTCTTGGAATTGCCGCCTTTGCGCATGACCTTTGTGGTAAGTTCATTCCTCGCTTGCAGCGCCGCGGGCGAAGCCGCATTCTGACACCCGCTTTACCTTTGAAGGATGCCTCATGATTCCCGTTACCTCTTGCAAGGATCAAAAGATCGCGGTTCTGGGGCTTGGCCGGTCTGGCCTGTCGACGGCGCGTGCGCTGGTGGCAGGTGGCGCAGAGCCAGTGCTGTGGGATGACAGTGCCGAGGCGCGCGCGCGCGCTCAAAGCGAAGGTTTCAGGTGCACCGACCTGACCCGGCACGCGGCGTTTGACGGGATCTCGGCGTTGATCGTCTCGCCCGGCATTCCGCATCTTTACCCCGAACCGAACCGGGTTATCGCCCGCGCGCTCGAGGAAGGCGTGCCTATCGACAATGACATTGGCCTGTTTTTCAGCAATTTCGCGACGCAGGACTGGGATGGCTTTGACATTATTCCGCGCGTGATCGCGGTCACCGGCTCTAACGGAAAATCCACAACCACGGCACTGATCCATCATATTTTGGAGGTGGCCGGTCGCCCGACCCAGATGGCGGGCAATATCGGGCGCGGGGTGCTGGATATGGATCCGGCGGTGGATGCCGAGGTCGTGGTGCTGGAACTCTCGTCCTATCAGACCGATTTGGCGCGCGCGCTGACGCCCGATATTGCGGTTTTCACCAATCTGACCCCCGACCATCTTGACCGTCATGCCGGTATGGGCGGTTATTTTGCCGCCAAGCGCAGGCTTTTTGCCGAAGGTGGGCCGGACCGGGCGGTGATTGGTGTGGACGAGGTCGAGGGTCGGTTTTTGGCAGTGCAATTGGCCGAAGGGCCGCAAGATGACCGGGTGATCCGGGTGTCTTCGGGCACCAAGCTGGAAGGGTTCGGCTGGTCGGTTTTCGCACGCAAAGGGTTTTTGAGCGAGTGGCGCAAGGGGCGGCAAGTCGCCTCGTTTGATCTGCGCGGCGTCCAAGGGCTGCCCGGTGCGCATAACCACCAAAACGCCTGCGCCGCCTATGCAGCAGTGCGCTCGCTTGGGATCGCGCCCAAGGTGATCGAGGGGGCGTTTCACTCTTTTGCGGGCCTGCCGCATCGCAGCCAGACCATCGCCGAAAAAGGCGGTGTACGCTTTATCAATGACAGCAAGGCCACCAATGTCGACAGTGCCGCCAAAGCGTTGCAAGCTTTCCCGCGCATCCGCTGGATTGCCGGGGGCATGGGCAAAGAGGGGGGCCTAAAGGGCTTGGTGCCGCATCTGGGTTCGGTGGTGAAAGCCTATCTGATTGGCCATTCCGCTGCCGATTTCGCGCTGGAATTGGGGGCGACCCCTTACGAGATTTGCGACACAATGGAGCGGGCCGTTATCCGGGCCGCAGCAGAGGCGGAAGCGGGCGAGG
>JBLIGH010000055.1:0-11548 GCA_047636855.1 Pseudorhodobacter sp. | reverse complement strand
CACTAATGGCTTTTGCCTGCGATGGCGCATGACGAAACCAAACCGTCACCTAAACGAGGGCCGTGACCATGAGACACGACATCACATTACCGCATGGCGCCAGCCTTGCCTCTCCGGCCCTGGACATCGTGTCGGCACAGGCCATGAAGGCGCTGTTTTGGCGATTGAAGTTTCTGCGCCCGACGCCGATTTTGTTTCACACACCGTTTCTGTTTTGGCTGACCGAAGCGACCCGCCCACGCCAGATCGTTGATCTGGGGACGGGTGCAGGTGTGGCACATCTTGCCTTTTGTCAGGCGATCGAAAAGCTGAACCTAGAGACCCGCTGCGTCGGCATCGATACCTGGGAAGACGGCATACCGCAGGATTTGGTTCTGTATAATGCCGAACAATACGAAGAGTTTGGCACCCTGCTACGGGCTGATCTGATCGAGGCGGCGACACGCTTTGCCGATGGCTCGGTCGATATCCTCAATGTCGGGATGCCGCTGGAAGATACCGCACTAGAGGCGCTGCGCGATGCGTGGTTGCCAAAGCTGTCCGAAGCGGGGGTGATGCTGATACACGGCACCGGCAGCCAACCCCTGTCCCCGGCCAATCGGCAAACCGTGCGTCAGCTGGAAGCAAACCACCCGATGATCAGCTTTGAGCATGGCGAAGGTCTGTCGGTCTTTTTGGTTGGCCCTGCGCAAGCGGACCGGGTGCTCAAACTGGCCGCGCTGAAATTCGGGCAGGGCGGCCATGGCGATGCTCAACATATTTTCCGACGCCTTGGGGTCGCTATGCATCTGGAATGGCGTAGCCGCAATGAAGCGGATCGTGCCACCGCCCTGCAACAGCAATTGGACGATCTTCTGGCGCAATTCGACGGCAGACCCCGCGCCGCCGCCGCTGCTTATACCGGCGCTGATGCTGCGCCAAGCGACCGCACCCAAACCGCGTCTCAAGCAGAGCTGGAAGCCGCCCGGGCCCGCTTGGCCGGGATTGAGCCGCGCCATCTGGACGCTTTATCTCAGATGAACCGCGCGTTGACCGATGCAGGCGAACACAATATCCGGCAGGCAGAAGAGATTGCAGCCCTGACGGCCCGGCTGGAACAGCGCAGCGAAGGCACGCCAATCCGGGTGCATGAGTTGGAAAGCGAGCTGTCGCGCAGCCGGATGGCGCAGCGCGATCTGACCGATCAAAACCACAAAGCGCAAGCCGAGATCCAGGATCTGCGCCGCCGTGCCGCAGAAGCCGAGGATCGTGTACAAGACATCCTGAACAGCACCTCTTGGCGGATCACAAAACCTGCGCGCAGCCTGATCATGCTGACCCGCCGCGGCAAATAGCGGTTTGGATTGGCCTTCCCGGTACGCCTGCGGCAGAAAAGGGTAAGCGGTTGAACGCGACACAACAGGTACAGCTGCCACAGACAAGCCCCCCAGACATTGGGGTGGCCGCTGCGGATCGCTGGGTTCTGCACAATAATATGCTGGTCCATGATCACGATTGGCAATTCCCCGCGATCACCGAACACCACGCCTATTTGCGGCTGAAGGCCTGTGGCGGTGCGCCGCAAGGCGTGATTTATGTTGCCTATCCTTGGGCTACGTTGATCGACAAGCTGCAATGTTGGTCCCCGGATGCCGCAGCAGAGCTAGAGCGGTTTCGCGCCTTTGCCGCAAGCCTGCCGCAAGCCATGCCCAAGGTGACGGTCTGTCAGCATATTTTGCTGCCACAATATTTGCATCTATTTGCCGAGGCCGGCATCGACGACATTTTCTGGTCGCATACCCCGCACCAGCCCACAGCCGCGATGCCCAATAGCCCCAAAGCCCCACGCCTGCATCCCTTTCCGCTTTATCCCGTTCAGGTACCACAGACCCTAACAACGCCCCGGACGGATGCGCAGTCCGAAGCCCCGCGCCGCTATCTTTTTTCCTTTGCCGGGGCCAAAGCCAACCCTTGGTATCTAACGCGGGTGCGGGATTGGATCTTAAGCGATCTGGCGGATGACCCGCGCGGGCATGTTCTGGGGCGCGACACATGGCATTTTCAGCGTGTGGTCTACGATCATCAGATCCGCCATACACCCGGGGCCGAACAGCCCGAAGATCTGATCGATCGGGCGGCAGGTGATCATTTCACCCAATTGCTTTGCGACAGCACTTTCGCGCTTTGCCCTTCTGGCACGGGTCCCAATTCTATCCGCCTGTGGGAAGCAATCGGCGCCGGGGCTGTGCCAGTGATCTTGTCAGATGATTATGCCCCGCCGGGCGACTTGGCGCTTTGGCAGACCGCCGCCGTATTCTGCCCCGAAACCCGCGAGGCACTACGGGATTTGCCCGACCAGTTGGCCGCTATTGCGCGCGATGCAACAGGAATGGCTGCACGCCGCGCCGCCTTGCGCCAGCTTTGGGTGCTTTACGGCCCGGATGGCTTTGTAAGCGACGTTCTGGCCCTGATGCTGGCCCACAGAAATCAGCCAGACCTGGTGTCACAACCCCTTCCCCTGCCCGATGCATCAGAGGTGCGCACCGTCATTCTGACTGCGGGTCTGGCAGGTCAGGCGCTGGCCGGATTGGCGAGCGACGGAGGGTCTGCATTGACACCGGGGCTGGAGGCCCAGATGGAAGGCTTGCTTGGCAGTGCAGCCTCGCTTTGGTTGCTGGATGCGAAAGCGGCCCGGGCCCGGTTTGATCCGCAAGGGGCGGTGGGCCAAGCTTTGTTGCTGTGCTGCACTTATCTGCCCAAGGGCCATCCAGCCCGCGACCATTATGATCTGGTTACAGCAATGGCGCCCGGTTTTGATGGGGCAGATAACGGTGGGCCTAACCTTGCGGCCCCGCACCACCTGTCTGGGCAAGGGCCGCTGATTTTCACGCCCCGCGATCCACAGGTTCCAACCCCGCTGGATCGGCCTGCCCTGCGCCAGATCATCGGCATACGCGCCCGCTTCACCGATCAGCCAGAAGCGGCCGATATCATCATCACGGGGAAAGCTCTGACTTACGATCACCCATGGGCGGGTTTTGCCGCGCGCCGTTTGGTGATGGCAGAAACCCCCGACCAGCTGCCCGCCGCCTGCTTTTTACCCTATGCGCTGGTGGCCGATCCCCTGATCCTGCCACGATTGCTGACGCTGTTCGGCCAAAGCTGCGACGCGGATGCCGCCGCCGTGCTGGCCCGTTGGCGTGCGGCCCCCGTGCCGCTTGCCCAGACCGCGCCAAAGCTGCCTTCAGTGCCAGATGCCGCAAGCCATCTGGCACGCTTGGCCTCGCTTTATCGGCAGGTCTTTGCCTTTGCCTCGGTTTCCGATCTTGATCTGTTGGATGGGTTGGCCTGTGGCGCGCTACCACTTTGCGGGCACGCGCCCTCTGCCTTGTTGCAAAGCTGGTTGCCCGAAAGGATCCTGACACTGAATGCGGATGCGCCACCACCGCCGGGTTTGGCACTGGCACAGGCGTATTTGTCGGCCCGCGCGACGGTTCTGGCCCGGATCACCGCACCCGACGCTGTGATTGCCGAGCGTCGCCAGCTTGTCACAGCGCTGCTGGCGCGCCTTTCGTGTGAGGCATAGCCAAATGGCCGATGATCGCCAGGCCAATTCGACCCCGGCTGCAGCACATCGCCTGTTGCTCCGGCATATCGCCTTGCTACAAGAACAGCTGGATCGACGCAGCCAGGACGTTACGGCCCTGACCGAAGCCCGCAGTGCGTTAACCGATGCAGAGGCGCAGGTGAAGCAGCTTCAAAAAACCTTGCAAGAGGCCACAAATGCCCGCGACGAAGGCTGGGCGCAAACGGCCCAGCGCACCCGCGATCTACGCCAGACCCGTGACCAACTGGTCGAGCTACAGGCCGAACGCGCCCGCCAGATCCCGGATCAAGGGGCCGCACAGGCCGAGGCGATCGCCCGCGCAGTCGCCGCGGAATCCGCGCGCTTTACCAAATCAACGTCTTGGCGCATCACCGCCCCCCTTCGCGGTGCGCTGAACCGGATACGATCCTTGTTGCGCTGACTGACAGGCGTTTTGGCCAAATCAGGCAGGCCCCAGATCAGCCAGCGCATAGATCTCGGCACGCAAGGCCCGGCGCAGGCGGTGGCGTTCGGCCACCCAAAGCCCGGTATCGTGAAACAGCCCCGCCAAACGGCTTTGCGCCTGCGCATAAGCGGCGCAGGTTTCGGCCCCCGGAACCGGCATTGCATCTATCTGTTGCGCCGCTTCGGCCTCTTCCACCCCCCACAGATTGATCCAGGCGGCCGCGGGCAGACCCAGATCATGGACCCGGTGCAAGGGGCTGGCCATGTAAAGCGGCAGCCCGCCACAGGCAAAGGCATCAAACAGCTTCTCGGTCAGGTAATTGGGCTGATGTGTGTTTTCCAATGCCGAGATCACACGCGCCTGCCCATCCAGCTGCACCAGTTTGTCCAGATGCCAATCACGCATGTCAAACCGCGTCGGCCCACCCTGCCAACTGGCCCCCAACCGTGTCACCTCGCGGCTACAAGCCAGCGCCAATCGCGTGCGCCAGGCGCAAAGCCCGACAATATTACCCATCGGCAGGGTAAAATCGTGAAACCGCTCTTGTCGACGTTCCGCCATGAACAGCGTTTGCCAAGTCCGATGGGCAAAGGCCGCTTGCCAATCCGCGCCGCTCCGTGCCGCATTGCGGGCAAAACGCGCGCGATAGCGGGCCGCAAAGCGATGATGCGTCAGCAGATAATAGGGCAGATTATCATGGTCAAAAATCGCAGACCGATGATGGTTGACCTGATGCAGTGCAATGGGCCCCTCTGCCCCGGGCAGGTGGATATCGGCGGCCAATGGATCGGGGCTGAACAACGTGTCCCAAAACGGCTCTTCCGATAGCAGCACAGCCGGGCGGCGGGCCGCCAAAGCCGCAAACCCCGGCAGGTCAGCCACATCCAACGGATGCGAGATGATCAGCAGATCAGCCTCGGCGGGCGTTTTGGTCAGCGTCGCAAAGTCCTGCCAGAGGGGGCGCAGCGCCGGATAGGCAAAGGGTTGCCGCGTGGAATGCCGACCAAGGCAGGCGATACGCAACGGCGCGGCCCCGATGCGGGCGGGGGCTGCGGCTGGCTTTTTGCGCGCCGGGCGCCAAGGCGCGCTTGGGTTATGCCCCCAAACCCGGGTCCATTCAGCGGCCTGTGCCAAAAGCCAAGGTTCGGCGTCGGGGAACATCGCTAGAAAATCACATGCGGCACTGGAAAAGGCCATGTTAGGCCCTTTTTCTGGCGGCAACAGGGTCAAGGCATCCGACAGAAAAGCGCTTTTTTCGGCGCGAACCGCTGACTGCCAGACGAAGCGTAGATCGCCATAGGCCGGGCGACCCTCGCTGCAACGAAGCGCAGGCGTCGCCTCAACGACCCGACGATGCAAGATCATCCTATCTGCGCCGGGCAGACCCTGACCACAGGTTACAAGATCCAGATCATCCGCCTCGGCCCGATCGCGAGCGGCGGTAAAAGCCGCAAGATCCAGCCGCCCCCCCCCTTTCAAGATCACCAGACGGTCACAGGGTGGGCTATGGGCCAGTGCCAGATTGGCCGCGATGCCCAGATCACCGACACCGCGCGCAGCACAGGCAATCCGCGTCACATCGACCCCAGCCCCCCAACCGTGAAAGGCGCCAAACTGCCCGATCCGGGTCAACGTCTCGTTGGTTGAACCGTCATCGACCAAGACCACTGCATCCCCGGGCCGGGCCAAGATGGCAATATCCGTGGCCAGCCCGGTGATGGCAGATCCTGCATCACGGGTCAGGCATAAAAAGGCGAGGCTGCCGCTCATGGTGCGCCTTTGCGCGGCGGGGCCACCAATCGCGCGGCCAGATCGGGGGACAAGCTGCCAAGAGCCGGGGCCCAAGGTGCAAGGTGCAAGGCCACCCATTCGCCAGTGCCACGGCGCAACTGCGGCTTCAGGGACGCGTCAATCTGATCTTCCGCCCAGTCAAACAATCCCAGCGCGAACTGCGCAAAAGCTTGCTGCCAATCCGGACTGGCCTTGGCCAATGCATCGGCCACTGGGGTCAGTGCATCGAAAATCTGCAACCGGGTGACCCCGGTGCGATTGGTCAGACGCGTGCCGTTCGGGTCAGCGTGATGCCAGACGCAAACCCGGTCCGAGACCAGCACCCGTGCAGCCGACAGAAAGCCGCGCCAATGCAGCAGCACATCTTCATGCACCATCGTGGTGGCACAGCCGATCGCTTCACCTTGCAAAAACGCAAGACGGTAGATTTTATTCCAAGGGTAATTGGCGGTTTGAGCCAACAGCGGCAGGGCAGCCCTTTGCGCCGGGCGCAGCGCCCCGATGGCATGGCCCGCGCGCAGCCATAGGTCCTCGTCCCAATGTGGCTGGCCCCAGCGCGGCTCTGCAGCAACCCGGGCGTCAGCATGCTTGAACAGACAAAAGTCAAACGGGCCTTCGGCCAATGCCGCCTCGGCCAGATCGGCCAAAAGCCAAGGCAAATCAGAGGTAAGCAGGTCATCTGCATCCAGAAAAAGCAGATACTCACAGCGCACAGCAGCCAACCCGATATTGCGCGCGCGCCCCGGCCCCAAGGCGGTCTGGTTGCGCAGCAGCGTGATGTCAGGGGCTGCGGCCACAGGCGAGGCAGAGCCGTCATCAACCACCACAATTTGTGCAAAACATCCCATGGCACGGGCGCAACCCAGCAACCGTGCCAAGCCGTCCGCATCATCGTGAACCGGCACCACCAAGGCCAGATCCAGCGTCGGATCAGGCGGATGCAAAGGGCTGGCGCGCATCGTCACAGCACAAAGAACCGCAGATCCTGCAAAGCCCAGTCAAAGCTTTGATCAGGGGGCAGAAACAAGATCATTTCCCGCCAGGGCGCTTGCAGCGGCAGCTCTGGCTGCTGGTTCGGCGCGATCATATCAAGATGATCACTTTGCCCGGCTTGCGACAAAACATGGCGATCAAAGAATAAATCCTGAAAACCATGATCTGGCCCCAGCCCGGACCGTAAACAGACGCGCAGCGCCATGACCTGCGACGCATTGCTGCGCGCGGCAAAGCCCAGCCAGGCAACATCGCTTAAATCCGGCAAATCCAGCGGCAGATGCAGCCCAAACCAAGCGCCGGGGCGGGTGTTCTGGACCTCCAACTCTAGCAGCCGATCCCTTGGGCTGGACAGATGGCCCGTCAACTCGGCCTCTGCGGCGACATGCAATTGCAACCCTGCACGCAGCCCGGCCCCCGACATGATTGCGGGCGACAACGCTTGACGGGGCATCTGCGTTTCGCGCCAAGCGGTCAGCGGGGCATTCAGCCGAGCCTGAAGGGCTGCAACTTTGTCAGCGATGCTCAATGTGGCTGCTCCTCGGGGTTTGCCGCTGTTGCGACTACAGCTGCAATTGGGGCTGGCCCGCTGGCAAACTGTGCTTGCCAAAAGGCGCGAGTGGCAATCTGGCCATAGCTGTTGCGATAGGCACGTACCAACCCCGGATAACGCCTGAACCAGCGCAAAGTTAGCCTGCCCACCCGTAAGGTCAGCCGCAAAAACCGCTGTTTATCATGATAGACCGTATAGCTGCGCTGCGCGCCCGCATCGATAACTTGCAACTCTGCCGCGCCCCAGACAGGCCAGATCGGGCCGCGATCCAAAATGCTAATTTGGGTTTTACGACCAAAATAGGCAAAGAAAGGCAGCAGATGGCCATTCAAGGTAAATTTCATCAAATAGGTACGCCATAAGGGCAAAGGCTGCGCCAAAGCCGGGGCAGGTTCCACTGAAGGAGCCCATTTTTCAAGCCGCATCAACCCGGCCACCACGCCGCGCCGCGCCGCGAGATCGGCATTTTCGGTGAAATGATCCGGCCCCTGCATCACATCCTCCCACGCCAATAATTGCGCTTCAGCACTGTCATAATGCATCCGCGCCAGTGACCGCATGATAAACCGCAGCGCAATGCCCAAGGTTGCTTTCACCCCGATTTCCAGATCCGGCTGCGCCAAATGGTGATGCAGGTGGTTGCGCATATCAAGATAAAGCGTTTGCGGGCTTTCCTTGGCGGCAAACGCCTCTTGCCAAGACGTCACGCCGTTTAGGGTCGCGGTCTCAAAGCGGTTGGCCAGCGAAAAAGAGATATCATCGCCGCGCACAAAAAACGGAAAAGGGTGATAGCTCACCTGTGCTATGGGAAAGGCAAAAAACCACCAGCCACCGTAAAAACCCTTGGGCTTGGGGCGGTTGGCAGCCAGTTCCATACGCAATACCGACTCGCGGTGGCACAGATCGGTACCATGACAAAGCGGGTGGCAGAAGCGGTGAAATACCGCGCCGTTTTCCCACATTTCCCAAGGACGCGTCTCGGAAATCATGGCCCCCGCCAATGCCGCTTTTGGGGATCGGGCCAATCGCAGAAAAGCGGAGGTACGGATCAGCGCTTCCATCTGCACCGAGGCATCATCGTCCATGAACAGACAATGGCTAAACCCGCCATCTTCGGCCGCACGCAACCCGCGGGCAAACCCCCCGGCCCCGCCCAGATTGCGGTTGGGGATCAGCGTGAGCTTCGGGTGCGGTGCCAATGTCAGGCTTTGGCCGTTGTCGACCACAAACAATTGGGCCGCCCGCCCAACCTGAACACCCGGATTGCCAAGCGGGCTTTGCTGGTCAAAAAACGCTAGAATCCGGTCTGCTGTTTGGGTCACGGCGGCTTCTCGGCGAAAGGTTGTGATCACGATGGCCAGCTTGAACGGATCTGCGCTTTGCACCGGCGGTCGGGTGGTGACAAAGGCCCCCGCCTGCAACCGGGCAGGCCCCTGCGCCGTCAGCGAGAGCAAGAACATACCACCGCCATTTGACGCCCCCGTATCTAGCGAAACATCATCAGGCATATCGCCGGACAGGTCGAGCGCGCGCCCCGCCTCGGTCAATTCCACTTCACCCAGATGCAGAATGCTTTCAATCAACGGCTCTTGCGGGCCCAGCAAAATGCCGCCCGTCACCCGTGTCAGGCAAAGCGAGAACCGACCAGTGCCGCTTAGATGCAGCCAAAGCCCCGCTAGCTTGCACCGCGCAGACCAGGTTTCCAGATTGAACAGATTGAAACAGGTCCCAAATTCCGCCGCGCCGCCGGGTGCAAAATCAAGCCCCCCCGCGCCGGACAGTTGCACCTGATCATTGCGCCGCAAAAACAACGCCTCTTCGACACCAAAACCGGGGTCCGGCAGGCACAGCGTCTGCAAGACCATCCATTCTGCGCCTTGCGCTGGCGGCACTAACTGCAGCGCAGAACCCTGATGAACATCTTTGGACATATGCACGCCAACCGCCTCAGCGTTCCAACGAGACCAGATAACCGCGCCGCAAGAACACCAGCGCAATCACCGTTAGAACAAGCCCCAACCCAAACACATATGCCGGGGAGACATAGCTGGCATGGTAATTGGGGTAAAACCCAGACCGCACCCAACCGGTGATGTGAAGCAATGGGTTCCACCACAGAATATCTTGCAACAGCGGCGGCAAATCTTCGTACAAAATGAAAACACCCGAGGCCAGAAACAGCGGACGCATAAAGATTTCCCACAGCCGTTCCCACACCTGAAAATAGCCGGTCAGAAGACAGTTCATCAACCCAACCCCGATGGCCGTACAAAATGCCATCAAGATGCCAACAACCACCCGATCAATCTCGATCAGACTGCGGGTTTCAATCGCCATACGAATCCCGATGATCAAAATGCAAAACACCCCGATCAGGGTCAAAGCGTTCAGGCAAAATCGCGCGATCGCAGCATCCAGCCAATTGACCCTTGGAAAGGCCAGCAAAGACCTTGAATACCGCACCGAGGCCCCAATGCGATTAGCCAATTGGCCATACATATCAAAGGGAAGATAGCCGGTGGCGTAAAACAGCATGAAGCTGGTGCCCAATGGCGGCGTGCGCGCCAAAAGCGAAAAGGCGACCGAGATAATGATCACCGCCCCCAAAGGCCCGACAATTGCCCAAACATAACCTCCGACAGAGCGGCCATAGCTTGAACCCATCTCGCGCAGCATCAAGGCCACAATGACGCGTCCCGTTTGAAAGCGTGGCGGCGGCAGCGACGGATTGCGCATCTGCGGCGGGGTCATGGGCAAAGGGGCCATTTTTTGTGACATCGTCATTTCAAAGCACACTCATTCCCAGCAAACAAGTTTCTCCGGCCCATTGGTTTGCACCTGCCCCTTCCAGCCGGATCTGGAAGGCACTTTTCCGCTTAAACCTGATAATAATCGCGATACCAGTCGACAAATCGTTGAACACCTTCGTGAATATCGGTCCGTGGCAAAGGCCCGATCAGCGCCTCTACCAGTGTGGCATCGGCCCATGTCGCGGGCACATCGCCCGGCTGCATTGGCAAAAATTGCTTTTGCGCTTCTTGCCCGACGGCCTTTTCGATTGCGGTGACAAAATCCATCAACTGTATCGGCGCACCATTGCCAATATTAACCACACGCCACGGAGCGACAGGCGACAAACTATCGATCGCCACAGAGGCCGGGCCATCAAGCGATTGCACCGGAGCCCCGGTTTGCGGCACCGCGTCGATCAGCCGGGTAATGCCCTCGACCAGATCTTCGACATAGGTGAAATCGCGGCGCATGTCGCCGTGGTTGTAAATATCGATAGGCTCGCCGTTCAAGATGGCCTTGGTGAACTTGAACAGCGCCATATCAGGCCGCCCCCACGGACCGTAGACCGTAAAGAAGCGGAACATCGTCGTCGGGATGCCGTAAAGATGTGCATAGGAATGCGCCATCGCCTCGGTCGCTTTCTTCGTGGCGGCGTAGAAAGACATCTGATGATCGGCCTTATGCGTCTCGGCATAGGGCATTTCGGTATTTGCACCAAACACCGAAGAGGTCGACGCTATCAGCAAATGCGCGGGCGGGTTGGCGCGCGCGGCTTCCAGAATTTCAAACGTGCCGATCAGGTTGGCCTCGACATAAGAGCGCGGCGCATCAATTGAGTAACGCACACCGGCTTGGGCCGCCAGATGGATGATGGCATCAGGGGTTTCGCGCGCGATCAGGTCTTGCACAAGGCCAGGGGTCTCGACCAGCCCTTCGATGCCAACAAACCCCGGCGATTGTGCCAGCATGGCGTGGCGGCGCTGCTTCAGGCTGACATCGTAGTAGTCCGTCATGCCGTCCAGACCGATAACCTGCCAGCCCAGATCCAGCAAACGCCTGCTAAGGTGAAAGCCGATAAATCCTGCCGATCCTGTCACCAATGCCTTGCGCACAGCCGCACGTCTCCTGTTGTGTTCTACACCCCGTGCTTCACGCCGATACCGTCCAAGGTCAAGAGGGATGAGCGCGTTTGCACGCCAAGGTAATATTTACATTGCTTCATCTGAAAATATTAGACAATATATTACTAAGACACCTAACGATAATAAAATTAAAGTCCCTAAAAATTGGGAGGCGGATCCAATCTTGGTGTATCTATTCGGCGACTTCCCGCCAACAATCCCCGCTGATCACCATCCAGACAATTGCAGGTTGATTGTGGCAAGGC
>JBLIGH010000054.1:0-11684 GCA_047636855.1 Pseudorhodobacter sp. | reverse complement strand
AACGTGGAGCGGGCGCGTTTCGACCGAATGCTGGGCAGCCAAGAGATTGGCACGTTGATCACAGCACTTGGCACAGGAATCGGGCGCGACGAATTCAACATCGCAAAACTGCGCTACCATAAGGTCGTGATCATGACCGATGCGGATGTGGACGGCGCGCATATCCGGACCCTTTTGCTGACCTTCTTCTTCCGGCAAATGCCGCAACTTATTGAAGGCGGTTATTTGTATATCGCGCAACCACCGCTTTATAAAGTCGCGCGTGGGAAGTCCGAAGTCTATCTGAAAGACCAACCCGCGCTGGAAGATTATCTGATCGAAATGGGGGTCGATGGCGCTGTTTTGCGGCTGCAAAGCGGTGAAGAGATTGCCGGCGCTGACCTGAACCGCGTGATCGAAGGTGCACGGCAGTTCCGCCGCATCCTGGAAGCGTTCCCCACGCATTATCCGCGCGGCATTCTGGAACAGGCAGCCATCGCCGGTGCCTTTGACGCCGGGCGCGCTGACGCAGATTTGCAATCTGTAGCGAATACTGTGGCCATGCGCCTTGATATGGTCGCCGAGGAGTTTGAGCGCGGCTGGAGTGGCCGCATCACGCAAGATCACGGTATCCGTCTGGCCCGCGTTTTGCGCGGGGTCGAGGAAATTCGCACCTTGGATGGCGCGGTTTTGCGGTCGGGTGAGGCCCGGCGCTTAGCGCAAATCGCCACCACGACGCGCGACGCCTATAAGGGCAATTCCCGCCTTGTGCGCAAAGACCGCGAACAAGCGATCAACGGGCCGATTGACCTGTTGAAAGCCGTGTTGACCGAGGGTGAAAAAGGCCTCAGCCTGCAACGCTACAAAGGCTTGGGCGAGATGAACCCCGAGCAGCTTTGGGAAACCACCTTGGACCCGGAAGCGCGCACCTTGCTGCAGGTGAAAGTGGATGATTTGGCGGAAGCCGATGATATCTTTACGAAACTGATGGGCGATGTCGTTGAACCACGCCGCGAGTTCATCCAGCAAAACGCCCTGAACGTCGAACATTTGGACATTTGATCAAGCTGCGGCAACGCCTCGTAAATCTGGCGTTGCCGCATCATTGCAGTTTGACATAATGATAGCGCAAATCCTAATCTGCACGCATTGGTTGCGTATGGTGACTTTCGGGAGATGCGCGATGATCCGGCAGAAATTTACGGCCAGTCTTGCCCTTGCAATGGCTGTAACCATCGGGCCTATTTCGGCGGAAACCCCTTTAATTGGGCAGGTTTACCCCTCTGGCTCCGTCTATCTTTTGATCCCGGATGAGGCTGTTGCGTGGCCCGATCAGGCCACGCTGCTCGGCGCCACGTCACCTGTCCCGGTTGTCTCGCATCTGACGCAAATTCTGCGCGATGTGCACCCCCCAACACAAGAAAATGCGCCCTCTTCCTTTGGCCCTTGCCGCCCGGACGCCGGGCCAGAGATCGAAGCCGAGAGCAAGGATGTTTTCGCCCGCGGCATGTCAGATAATTGCGAGCTGGATGCGCGCGTGGGCCTATACGCCCCTGCGGCGGCGCTTGGCGGCAGCGGCCTCGTCTTTGGCTGGGATGGTGATCTGACGGGCCCTGCCGATCACACAATGGCCGGGCAGCCTCGCCCCGTTGATGCGGCTGAAGTCGCTGCCTACCGCGCGGGTTTCCTTTCGGATTATCTGGCCGCTTACGGCACGTCCTTCGACCCGGAAACCAGCACGATCGGGGAAATCCCAACCAAGGCCGATGCGACGATCATTGCGGAATTTCCCGCAGCTGATGCACAATTGCGCCTATCGCAATGGGAGCGGATTTCGCCCGCTCAGCATATTTACCACCATTATATTGTCGACGTGATCCGCAAAGGGCAGGTCATGCAAAGTTTTGAATTCACGCGTTTTCAAGGTGTTTTAGGATAGGATTTTTTTACAATGGCCATCAAGGAAGACGTCAAGAAAGCCCTCGAGACTTTTGAGGCGGAAAACCCCAAATTGAAGGGGAAAGCCTATCTGACATCAGGCGACCGCACTTGGGAAGATCAGTTGGATATCATCATCCAACCCAAGCGCGCCAAAAATTATACAGGCATCAAGAAGCGGTTTTTGAAGAAATTCACACTCGAAGCCATCCCCGCCAAACGTGCAGATCTGGATAAGGATCAACTGGCATGGTGGAAGAAAGAGATCATGGCACAAGCTGGAAAATCACCGGGATTTCCGCATGTTGGCGGCAAAGCACAGGATGTTTCGGTGAAGAACCTTAGCACTGATGAGAAAAAGAAACTGGCTGAAATCATGGGCAAAGCCAGCATCAAGATCCTCTATGAAAAGGTCTCGGGGAGCACGTCGGAGTATGGCGTTTCGGTCGATAAATCCAATGTATTCCATTGCTATAAGTAGCGTTAAAGCCTGATCACCGTGCCGCCTGCGGCCTCTGCGTCGCTGGCGTCATGCGTGACCATTAACGCCGGTATGCCCTGCGCACGGACATGTTCAAAGACGAAATCTCTGATTTCGCTGCGCAATTCCGCATCGAGGCGCGAGAATGGTTCATCCAAAAGCAGGGCCTCCGGGCGTGCCAAAAGGGCACGCATCAGCGCCGCCCTTGCCCGCTGCCCACCAGAAAGCGTTGCGGGATCACGGTCGGCAAACCCTGCTAATCCGGCCTGTTCCAAAGCCTTTGCCACCGCCGCTTGTCGCGCATCGCCCCGCACCGCCCGCGACAACCCGAACGCAAGATTATCCCCGACGGACAAATGCGGAAACAGCATCGCGTCTTGAAACAACACGCCGACGCGGCGTGCTTCTGCCGGGATACGCAGCAAATCCCTGCCATTCAAAATAACCTGCCCCCGAAGCATGAATCCGTAGCTCAGATGCCCGCCAATCGCATCAAGCAATGTCGACTTTCCGATGCCCGAGGGCCCCATCAGGGTGGCAACTTCACCCGGGTTTATGGTTAGGCTGAGTGGTGCAAACAGTACTTTTCCGCCCTTTGGGCCGACCTCAACACCCGTCAGAACAAGGCTCATACCCCACCCCCCTGCAATCCGCGCCGGTTTCGATAAAGGAAAGCCGGCAGCAATACCGCGGCGCCATAAGCCAAAAACGGCAGGGCTGCCTGCAAGACGGCATAGACCCCGACGACCCGCCGATCTGACCCGCTGGCCAATGTCACAGCTTCGGTTGTCAGCGTCGCGATCCGGCCTGCCCCCATGAACAACGTCGGCAGATACTGCGCGACCGAGACCGCAAAACCAATCGCAGCGGCGGTCGCCAATGGCCGGATCAGCATCGGCAATTTCACCGCAAATAGCCTGCGCAACGGTGAGGCCCCAAGGGCCGCCGCTGCGCGATCTTGCCGTGGGTCCAGCGCGCGCCAAGGATCAGACAGCGCGATCATCACATAAGGAAAGACGAACAGCATCTGCGCCCAGATCACCGCCGCCAAGCCGCCCGAAATTCCCATACGCAAGAACAGAATGTTCAACCCATAAAGAAATCCGATTTGAGGAACCAAAAGCGGGAGGTAAATCAGAGCTTTAGCCCAGGTGGCGCGATTGCGTCTTGCGCGATCCTCGCCCTCCAGCCAAGCCACAGCCAGTGCCACCGACAGCGCAGTTGTTATCACACCCAGCACAAATGTCGCCTTAACCGCACGGCCCCACCCTTGGTTCGGACTCATCCAACCCCTAAGCGACCAGCTTTGCGGCAAGGCTTCGGGGAAGGACCAGCGCCAAGCGAAGGACCAAATCAAGAGGCCCAGCAAAGACAAGCTGCCCAAAACCATCAGCACCATCACGATCCCGCTGGCAAGCTTCAATCCCGGCTCGGCCGATTGCCCGCGCCCGCCTTGACGCAGCCACCAAAGACCCAAACGCCGGACCCCCCATTCACTGCCACGCCAGGCAAGAAGCCCCCCGATGACAATCACGACCTGCAACAGCGCTGCGGCAGACGCGGGCAAAATCAGGGCGGTATCGGGGGCGGAATACCATCGCGTGACAGCGACCGCCAAAACCGGTGGGTTGGAAGGACCAAGGATGATGGCCATATCCACAACCGACAAAGCAAAGGCCAGCATGATAAACAGCGGCAAGCGAATTAGCGGGTAAACCTGCGGCATGATGATCTTGATCCAGACCAGCCCCCGACCGTACCCCAAAGCACGTCCTGCCGCGAGGTATTGTCGCACAGGCAATTGCCCAAGGGCCGATCCGATTACCAACAGCAAGAACGGCACTTCCTTGATCAGCAACCCCACAATCAGCGCCATCCCCCAGCCATCATTTACCGTGGCAAGGTCTGGTGGTCGGTCCCAACCCGTCGCCCAAGGCGAAAGAAGGCGCGCAAGCCACCCCGAGGGGGCCAGCAAAAACGCAAGACCAATGGCAAGGGCAGCATGCGGGGCTGCCAGAAAGGGCGTCAACAACCGCGCCATGCCGGCGGGCGTCATCCGGTCATGCACAACCGCACAAAACCCCGCCGCCAGCGCCAACGCCAGCACCGTCGAACCAAACCCGGTCACCAAAGTCAGTCGTAGGCTGGTCGCGAACCCCGGAAGCGCGAACAGCTGCTTCCAAGGTTCCAGCCCCCATGTTTCAGCACCAATCGCAGGCATCACGCCAAAGGCCGCGCAGGCCGTTTGGATCAGGCCCGCAACGATCGGAAGAACAAGGCCAATCATGACCAATAGAGCCACGACACCCCGAAGTGCGCGGCCCTCTGCCTTCATTTGGTGTAGCGTTCTGCCCAAGCCTCGGTCAGCATGGTCATCCAGCTGGCATGAGGTTCCAGCAAAGTCGCCCCCAACTCTTCCAGTTTCGGCAAAGCAGGCGAGGATGGCAGGGCCGCGAACAAAGCCGCTTCCTCAACACTCAGCTTAGAGGGGTCGAGCACTGAAAAGCTGCCAAGCACTTCAATATTTTGCTGATGCGCTTGCGTCGCAGGCTCTAGCAAGAAATTGGCGACAACCTCGGCGCCCTCGCGGTTGGCCGCGTTATAGGGGATCGCCACGAAGCTGATATTGCCGATCGAACCCGCTTGTGGCACGAAAACCCGCGCCGTATCAGGCAGTAGCCCTTCGGCAATCGCCCCTGCCGCCGAGGCAGGGTCAAAAGACACACCAAAATCGACCTCGCCATCGTTCAGCATTTGCTGCTGGACGGATTGATTCTCGGGGAAGGTTGTGCCGCTGCGCCACAGGTTTGGCCTCAGCGCATCATACCAAGCCCAAAGCGGGGCTGTGGTGGCTGCAAATGCCGCATCCGTCGCTGGCGCTTGCAAAACGGAAGGGTCGGTCGCGAGTTCGATCAAAGCTTGCTTCATAAAGGTCGCCCCCATGAAATCACTGACCGCCGGGTGCGTCATTCGGCCAGGGTTTTCCGCCGCCCATTGCACAAAATCCGCCATGGTTTTAGGGGGATTGGGCGTTCTGGCACTGTCATAGGTGAACACAAACTTCGCCAAACGCCATGCGGATTCGTAACCCTCCACCGGTACTGTGAAATCGACCGAGGCCGCAGAGGTTGGCGACAGGTCCAGATACTTCGCATTTGGCAGGTCCGTGGCAAAAGGCCCGTGCAGCAAGCCTTGTTCCTTCATCGACAGGAAATTCGGGCCGTTGATCCAGATCATATCAACCGAACCGCCGCTATCCTGACCTGCGGCTTTTTCCGATATGACCCGGGTCACCGCATCAGCGGTAGAGGTCAGCTTTACCTGTTCGACTTTCACACCGTATTTCGCTTCAGTCTGCTCGCCGACCCAAGCGATGAACGCATTGGTACGCGCATCACCGCCCCAGGCATTCCAATAAACGGTTTGGCCTTTGGCCGCGGCCAATGTCTGGTCCCAATCGGCCAGCGCGGGGCTGGCAAGTCCGAAGCTGAGGGCAGCAATCAATAAGGGGCGCATCAGATTTCCTTTAGCACGTGAGGGGTCATGGGGTGGGGTCTGCATCATTCATGCGCAAACGCACGCCATCCTTGCAGCCAGCGCAGAACCGTTGTGAAGAAGCAAGCCATTGCAAAAGTCAGCGCCAATGCACTGAACCATTGTGGAAAGAGGCACATCAGCACAAAAACGCAAATCGTTTCTGTGCCCTCTGTCAGGCCCCCGAGGTAAAAGATGCCTTTGGTTGGGTAAGTATCCGATGTCATGCCACGTTTCGCCGCGATGACCGCAAAGGCTAGAAAGGATGAACCGGTGCCGATAAAAGCGGTAATCAAAACCGCGCCGGAAACCGCATTCAGTGCGGGATCTGCCAGCACAAAGCCCAAGGGCACCGTCGCGTAGAAGAAGAAATCCAATGCGATGTCCAAAAAAGCGCCCCGGTCGCTGATCGCCGTCTTACGAGCGACGATGCCGTCCAGCCCATCGGCCAGTCTATTGGCCAAGATAAGTACCAGCGCTACCGCGTACCAACCCAACCAAAGTGCTGGTAGCGCCAAAAGGCCAATGCCAAATCCTGCCAGCGACACATGATCCGCAGCAACGCCCCGCGCCACCAACATGCGCGCGGGCGTATCCAGCACGCGGCGCAGATGTGGTAATATGGCGGCATCAAACATTCAGAGTTTCCATTTTAGCTGCGCCTAGCCTTAAGGCAAGACAGGCAGGATTGTCAGCCCCTTGTGATGTTACAACCGCGCACAACTGCGTCAGGCTTGCTTGACCTTATACCCCAAAACATCGGCCTAAGACGCCACGCGTTTCGGCACAGATCAAGAGTGGCCCAGCGCCGCTGACGCGTGGCGGCACTTTTGTCACCGCAAAATGGTGGATAATGCGGGGCTTGTCGCTGACATTTTCAGGGGTTCTGCCCATCTAAGGCGGGTAAGCCTACAGCATCACAGCCTAAGTCAAATAGAATTTGGCCAGCCCAAAGGCTGGCCAAAATATCGGCGCATCAAACGACTTTCAGCCCCTACAAAGGCTGTAGCGATGGTTACTTCGCCAGCTCGGCGTCCAGAATTTCTTTCAGGTCAGCATAGCTCATATTGCCATGCTTCGTGCCGTTGAGCATGAAAGACGGGGTCGAGGTGATCCCATCCTCATTGGTGTCTTTTTCGTACTTATCGACCATCGCTTGCGCCATTGCGGCGTCGTTCATACAGGCATCCAAAGTTGGGTCATCAAGGCCCGCCGTTTTGCCGATGCGGCGCAAACTTGCCACCACGGTTCCGGCATCACTCGAGCCCGCCCATTCGCGCTGCGTGTCGTACAGAATGTCCAAAATGCCGAAATAACGCAGCTCGCCACCGCAGCGCGCGACCATCGCAGCCCAAAGGCCGTAGCGGTCAAAGAACACTTCGCGGTAAACGAACTTGATCTTGCCGGTATCGATGTAATCACGCTTGAGGTCTTTGAAGACAGCCGAATGAAAATTCGCGCAATGCGGGCATGTGAAAGAGGCGTATTCGGTCAACACGACTTTCGATTCCAGATTGCCGATGACCATATCGGGCACCACGGGCGCTGTGGCCTCGGCGGTTTGCGCAAGGGCGGGGAAAGAAGCGATGCTGGCACTGGCTGCCGCAAGCATTGCGGTGGTGAATGTTCTTCTTTTCATGTTTTGCCTTTTTCTGCTTTTGACCGAGATAGGAAGTTCTGGGTCAGATTTTCAAGAGCATTGCGCAAACTATCGTCTTTTACGCCTTCGGCTGCCTCGACCGCTTGGGCCCGAATGGCAGGGTCTGGGGTCGGTTTCGGTTTTGGGACGGCAAGGAATTCTGCCTGACCTTCGGCAAAGCCCATGGGGGCCGTTTGAGTCAAGCTGATGCGCGATATCGCGGCATAGCCGTAGCAGGCATTCACCTTTTCGCGGATCGCTGGCAGCTGCATTTGCACCATTGGCCCGCTAGCGGAACTGGTCAGCAACGTCAATGTCGCGCCAAAGCCACCCTTGGCATAGCCGATCTTAACCGGACGCGTCATGCTGGCCAATTCTTCGCCGACAATCTCTGCCCATGCCGTCAAAAGCCGCGTTACGGCGAATCCCCGCTTTTCACCGGCATTACGAATACGGTCTTTCACCAGCCCTGCGGCCGGTTCAAACCCACGCATTCTGCGGGTTTTAGCCTGATATGCGCCATTGGCGGGCTTCATCTGTTCATTTCCTCATCTGGCTCTAGTTTAGCCTGACATCTGTGATGTACCATGGGCAAAATTACAGGATTTATAAACATTGCGTGACGAGGCAGCAGCCCTTTTAAGCTGGTATGACAGGCAAGCGCGCGTCATGCCATGGCGCGTGTCGCCGCAGGACCGCATGGCAGGGCAGCGGCCTGACCCCTATCGCATCTGGTTGTCCGAGGTGATGTTGCAACAAACCACGGTCGCCGCTGTGCGCGGCTATTTTCTGCGCTTCACCGAACGCTGGCCAACGGTTCAGGCACTAGCATCGGCAAAGGACGGTGATGTCATGGCCAAATGGGCCGGGCTTGGGTATTACGCGCGCGCCCGGAATCTGTTGAAATGCGCGCGGGCAGTTGTTGCCGATCACGGCGCTGTTTTTCCCTCAACGCTGGAACAGCTTTTACGCCTACCCGGCATTGGCCCCTATACCGCAGCGGCTGTGGCATCGATTGCCTATGATGTGCCCGCGACCGTTGTTGACGGCAATGTAGAACGGGTGATGGCGCGGCTTTTCAATATCCACACGCCCTTGCCCGCCGCGAAGCCCGCGCTGACCGACCTTGCAGCCAGCCTGACACCGGGGCTGCGTCCGGGTGATTATGCCCAAGCGGTCATGGACCTTGGCGCAACAATCTGTACGCCGCGCAACCCGGCTTGTGCGCTGTGCCCTTTGGCCCTGTTTTGTGTCTCGAAATCCGAAGGGCTGCAAGGCAGCCTGCCCAAGAAAACGCCCAAGCCCGAAAAACCAACCCGCACAGGGACGCTTTGGCTGGTGCAGCACCCGGATGGGGCAATGCTGCTGGAACGCCGACCAGAGCGCGGGCTTTTGGGCGGGATGCTCGGCTTTCCAGGCTCTGACTGGGATGCGAAAGGCGGGCCTGTCACAGGCGATCCCCCCCTCGAGGCCGAATGGAACGTGCGCGGCGAAGTGCGCCATACCTTCACGCATTTCCATCTGGAACTGATCGTGCTGACCGCCACGTCGCAAAACCTGCCAAAGCGCGGCACATTCCATCGAATGACAGATTTCAGCCCAAATGACCTGCCAACCTTGATGCGCAAGGCTTATGACCTTGCGTTCCCTGCCGTTTTGCTACGTTGAGCCGCATGGCGTTACGGCCTATCCTGACCCAAAATAAGACACCTGCCAAAACGTCCTGAGGGGGAGCAAACCGATGACGACCATTCCAGCCAGTGACGTGATCAAGCCGAACCGCGCCCTGCCCTTTTGGGTAACGCTGGCGTTTGTGCCGCTTGCCGTCGCCTCGGCGCTGATGGGCGGCTGGATGGTTTTATCGCTTCCGCTGGCCGCTTGGGGCATGTTCAACCTGCTTGACGCTTTGCTGGGCACGACCCCCGACAACCCGGATCTGGAAACCCCTGATGCAGGGCTGATTTGGTATAAGATGATCACCGCGATCTGGTTCCCGATCCAGTTTACCCTGCTGATGTGGCTGATTTGGTACGTGCCGCAAGCGCCGCATCTTTCCACATGGGAAGCAATTGGTATTTTCTTTGGCATGGGGGTGATTTCGGGCACCGTTGGCATCAATTACAGCCACGAGCTGATGCACCAAAAATCGCGGGCGGAGCGTTGGCTTGGCGACCTGCTGCTGGCCTCGGTGCTTTACAGCCATTTCAGGTCAGAACACTTGCGGGTGCATCACCTTTACGTCGGAACGCCGCGCGATCCTGTCACGGCACGGTATAACGAGGGGTTCCACCGGTTCTTGATCAGGGTTTTGTGGCAATGCGCGGCCTCGGCCTGGAAGGCAGAAGCCGCGATGCTGGCGCGCCGTAATTTTTCGGTATGGCATCAGACAAACCCGTTCTGGCGCTATGCCGCCTTGCAAGTCAGCATGCTGGCTTTGGCGTTGTATCTGGGGGGGTCATATGGCTTAACCCTTTTCCTGTATCAGGCCGTTGTCGCGATTTGGCAGCTCGAACTGGTCAATTACATCGAGCATTACGGTCTGACGCGCCGCCATTTGGGTGATGGGAAATACGAGCATGTGCTGCCGCGCCATTCGTGGAACGCCGACCACAAAGCTACGAACTGGCTGCTGATTAACCTGCAACGCCATTCTGACCATCATTACAAACCGGATCGCCGCTTTGCATTGCTGCAAACCTATCAGGCGGACGAGGCGCCACAATTGCCGATGGGCTACCCGGCAATGACACTTGCCGCGATGGTGCCGCCTTTGTGGAGACGGATGATGAACAAGCGAGTGCGCGCATGGCGCAAACAACATTACCCCGATATCACCGACTGGCATGCCTATAACGAAGGCCTGACGCCGCAGCCGCGCTAATCGGGTAAATAGCCGTTCCGGGCGCAGGCCATCCACAGATCGCGCGCCCATCCCGCCTGGGCATTTGACAGATTGCGGTCTGGCATAAACACGTCTGGCCCCATGCGACTGGCTTCGAGCTGCAGCTGCTGCGCTTGCGCGGCGGTGCCCCCAGTGACAAAGATGGCATCTTCAATGCGGTGGCAAAACAGACCATCGTGGCGCGAAGTGAATTCCTGATAGGGCGCGATCAGCAACGTGCCCGGGCGGGCCATCTCGATCATCCGTTTTTCCATCTTCATCAATGCCCCGTCATCGGACATCGGTTTGTAGAAATACAGAATGTCAAAATCCGCATAGGCCTCGTATTCCAACGCATTGCCCCAGAATGCGGAGCAACGCCGCGCGCCCATTTTCACGAAGCTTTCGGTCGCTGACTGCACGTAGGCCGGATTAAAGTCGAACCCCATCGCCTCGTCGAAAAGCCCCGACGCAATCAAGACCTTAACACCGCCACCGCAACCGACATCCAGAAACCGCAGCGGAAAGGGCCGCTTTTGCGCCAACGCCACGCGGTAAGCCGCATGGGCATGGCTCATAAACTTCGCTGTGCCAAGTGGGATATCGGGGAAGCATCCCAGTTCCAGCGCCTCGGTCGATTGCGCATATGGGGTGATCAGGCGGTGAAGTGACAAGAAAGCCGCGTCCAGCATTCGAAGCTGGGTCGCGTCTGCGTTATGTTTGGGCGGCAGCACTTGATAAAGCGGTTGCGGCTCGGCCATGCAGATCAAATCCAACGTAGCGCTCAAATGGCGCAGCATTTGCATCTGCAGTCGCAGACGTTTGAACAAACGCCGTTCCTCAAGATCGCCTCGATTTTCACCCGCCTCGGCAACCCCATCCCCGCGCCCGGTCCGCTCGTAACGCAACAATCTGGTGCGTAGTTCCAGTCGGACCTTATCAAATTGGCTGATCAATCGCGGCAGCTTGCGCCGTGCATCGCTCGGGCGCATCAATTCTTGTGCAATGCCCTTGGCGATTTCCACGAGGTCTCGTTCTAGCTTTAAGACCAAGTCCTGCGGGTTATGCAATCGGGTCATGTCTGCGGCTCATTCGAAACATCCAATACAAAAAAATCTAGCCACCTTTGCGTGATCAAACGGGCGTGGGAATGCCTCTTAAAATCCGTCGCCTTGAAAAGGTATCTTGCGTTAAATCAGCCGGTGTCAAATATCAAACCGCGCTGTTCAAAA